>JANJUO010000227.1 GCA_024710535.1 bacterium | reverse complement strand
CGATTATTTGGATAATATCAAAGTGGTGCCTCCCTCTTTCACCGAAGAGGAAGCGGCAAATTTGGTGTCGTTTACTGTGGAAAGCACCGGCTTTATTGATGATACAATCTTATTCAAAGATGACAATGAGCAAGATGGTGTGGTAAATGTTTTTCTTCACATTAAAGCAACTAAAAACAAAAGTATTGTAAATTCGTTACTTAACAAAGGTAACTTCGAGAATATTGAATTCAAAGCTCAAGTTACTTATAGAAACGATGATGATTCATTAGAAACGGAGGAAATTTTCCAATGATTAAATTTTCAAAAAAAATAACTGCTATTTCTGCAATTATTATTTTCTTTGCTATGTCGGAATTTATGTTTGCCGATATTAGCAATTTTGCGGTTAAGTCTCTCAAGAATATCGAAATTCCTGAGATATTTTCATTCAACAAGAATTTAAGCGATTTTTTGGAAATCAAAAGAGGCGGCAGTTTTGGTGGAAGAAGAGGCGGCTCGGCAACGCGTTCCAGAAGTTCAAGCTCAAGTTCAAGCTCGGCAACAAGATCTTCCTCCACAAGTAGGAGTTCGAGTTTTGGCGGTTCACGTACAATGACAAGCCAACAAGCTAGAGCGAAATATGGCACACCACGAAAGACCGAAACAAGAACAATGACAGGCGCAAATGGAGCCCCAATGAATTACAATGTTCATCATTATGGTGGCTTTTCAAGTGGTTTGATGACCGGCTATATGACCGGACAAATGATGTGGTATATGACTGTGCCAGCATTTTTCTATTCAAGACCTGTTTATGTGAAGAATGCGGACGGGACCACTGATGTTTATCCACCAACATTCAATTGGTCGAAACTTTTCTTTATTTTGCTGATTATTGCGGCTATTTATTACCTTGTTAAAAGGGCAAGAAACAAAAACCGAACGGCTACAGACAATTATTCATCTTCGTCTTTCGGCTAATATTTGTTGATTTGATTCGAAAAGGTCTGAAAATGATATGATTTTTCGGGCTTTTTCATTTTTTGCAATGAATAGAACTTATTTTTTTTGTAAATTTAATTTTCAAAATAATACAAATTTTGTTTTATTTATTAATTTATGGTATAATTTCTATGAAAAAGCATTTTGTGTATTTGATGTTTTTGTTTGGATTTTTGAATGCGGTTGATTCTATTTCTGCCGAACCTAATATCAAAGCAGGTTCGATGTCGCTTTATGCAGGTTTAACAAATATTAACGAATTTGGTTTCGATAATTTTATTGGATTTCAGTTTTTTGGGGATGATGGCAATGCATCTTGGTTTGAACTTGGTTTAAATTCAAAAAATTTAGAATATATTCCATCATCCGAGACTTCAACTTTAAATAATTTCTCTATTGCTTTTGGCTTTTCTTACTTCGTTTTTCAAAACAGTTCAATATCAGCTTATTTTTCTCCTGAATTAGGTATAGGGGTAGGTTATGAAGAATTTCCAACGGGTGATGAAATCAATTCGATTAATTTTGATGGAGGTTTAAATTTTGGTATTGAATGGTGGGCACTAAGCAATATTAGTTTCAGAGCATCTACTTTTCTTGGATATACTTATAATAGCTCAACTAAATCCATAAATTCAAAAAGCACTGAAGTAAACTCTTGGAATTTCGGTATCATGGGAGATACCAAAAGTAAATTTATAATCTCTTTTAATTTTTAATTTTTTGTGAAAAATATTATTCGGATTTTTTAAATGATTAATTTTTATGAATTAGATTTTCGTAGAGTGGCAATTCACCAAATTGCCCCAAAATCTGACGGTATGGAGCACGGCTCGGTTATTCCCGACAGAAATTTAGTACATTTGAGTGAAGAAGTTATCAACGTTATCAAAGAGCGTCTTGCCAAATCTACAGACAAAGTTAGCAAAGCTTTTGTTTTGGAAATTGAAAATTATGCCGGCGGTAGTTTTTTCAGTCATGTTTTCAAAATGAAAAAGAAAGACAATAATGAATTTATTGAAATTTCTGTTGAAATTGCAGAACTTCTTGCTTCTTCTCAAACCAAGAACACAATTCCGGGCGGCTATTTGATTATTATTGAAGCATATACAAAAACCGAAGAAGCGGTCTATATTGCAGTAAAAGCTGAGTTTCAGTTGGCACTTCGATATGAAGTTCACGAACAAAAATCCACAATTCAGTTGTTGGACGACATTTTCTTGAGCAATTCCGCCAAATTCTATAAAATTGGCGTTATTTACGAACGTTCGGTGCCTGAACAAGAATTTAGTTATCCGAATAATGAGTTTGGATGCTATCTTTTTGATGCACAATTTGCTCCTGATTCCAAACCGGCAGACTATTTCTACAAGGATTTTCTGGGCTTTACTGCAGATTCTAATTCGAAAATTCAATCGCTCAGATTTTTCAAGCAGACAGAGAATTTCATTCATAATTATATACCCGAATTCAACGAAAAAAATAATATGCTTACTGTTTTGAAACAGGAATTTTCGTCAAATGATGAGCCATTGCTCAATCCGATTGACTTTGCTAACTCTTATATTCATAACGAAGATGTCCGCGATAGTTATTTCAATGAAGTTGCAACATATATTCCTGAAATTGTAGTCAAAGATACCTCCTTAATTCGTTCTCAATTAGAAAAAAAGAAGCTTTCATTTGCAAATAAAGTTACAATTACTGCACCAGAGAAAACATTTGATTTCAGTGTGAAATTTATAAAATCAAAAGAGGAAGCAGACGAAATTGAATGGACTAACGGAGATTTCACCGTAGTTTTAATTAGCGGAAAGCCGATTATTGAATAAGATAAATTCTTAATCAATTTTGAAATTGCGATATCTACATTTGGTTTTTTTATACCGAGTTGTTTTCATAATTCTTTTTAAATTTTCTAACTGTAAACATTAGTTATGATGTTTCAGAAAATAATATTTTTGAAAATAATTCGGTATAAATGATGCCTTTTATCTAAATATCAATTTTATAAACCACAATTCTTTACCTATTTTTTATTTATTTTTTTGGCGGGATAAGTTTAACAATTACGTCCACAGGACAAACCGCTACGCATTGCGGTTCGTCGAAATATCCTCTACACTCCACGCATCTGCGTTTATTTATTTCGTAAACATCATCTCCGAGTGAGATTGCACCAACGGGGCAAAGCATTTCGCATGACCCGCAAATTATACAACTATCAAGAATTTTATAAGCCATTTTCTTTAATTATTTTAGTTAATATTTTCAAGTAAATATTGATATTTACTAATTTGTATTCATACTTATTGCTAATAAATAATGAAGAATTATAAATGAGTTTGATTAATTTATAACTTTGAAGTTTAATTCTGAAATAATATTTTGTTTGAATTTCAGATAAATGCTTTTTGCAAAATAAAAGCACCGAATTAAACATCATTTCCACCGATTTTTCGTTTGGACCGTTTATAGAAGTGGAAGCACCACGAAAATGAATAACCGATGATGCTGTATTATTTACAACTCTATTTGCAATTTTTTTTGCTCTAAAACAAAAATCTGCCTCTTCTGTATAAAAAAAATAATCTTCATCAAAGCCATTTAACTTATCAAAAATATCTCTTCTAATTGCAAGAACGGCTCCATCTGCATAATCAACATCAATTATTTTGCTCTGCATTCTTGTAATTTTATCATAATAAAATCTTTTTAGATATTCGATAAAAAATAATGATTTCAGAGCATTCAATAAATTAGGAGTGTATCCCCAGCAATATTGTGGATTTCCGTTTGGATAGAATTGTTGCGGTCCGGCAATAGCAATTTTATCATCAACTTTGAATGTATTAAGAAGATTTTTAATAGAATCATTTTTAAATTCCACATCGGCATTCGAAACAATTACAAGTTCAGTTTCTGAATTGTGAACACCTATATTGACTGCTTTTGCGTAGCCAAGATTTGCTGAATTTCTAATAATTTTGATTTTGGGATATAGTTTTTCAATTGTTTGAATGCTATCATCATTGGAATTATTATCGACAATAATTATTTTATTAACAGAATCAGCATTAAAATCATACAAAGATTTGATGCATTTAAGAGTGAAATCTTTGCAATTATATGTAATAATTATTATATCTGCTTTTTCTGTCATTGCTTGACTATTTTCTTTTAATTATTCCAAAAATCAAAAATATTAATGTTTGAAACAAAATAATTACAGCTCCTGAAGGAATATCAAAATAATATGACAGAATTAATCCAACAATTGAACTTGTTATCCCAATAATAATTGAAATTATTGTCATCTGGAAAAATGTTTTGGAAATAATTTTTCCGGATGCGGCTGGAATTACCAAAAATGCTGAAATCAAAATTATACCCACAATTTTCATAGCAACAACGATTGTGATCGCAATCAAAACATTAAGAAGATAATCATCCCTAAGAACATTGATTTTATCCGAAATAGCAAGTTCAGAGTCGAAACTTGCATACGCCCAACTTGCCCATTTAAAGAAAAATGTAGCAAGGGTAATCACACTCAAAATCGCAGTAACGATAATATCATTTGTTGAAACTGACAAAATTGAGCCAAATAAATACGAGTATGCATCACCTGAATAATTGGTTCGAAGCGACAAAAGAATTATGCCTATGGCAACAGAAACCGAGAATAAAATTCCGATAGATGTATCGGTTTCTATTCCGGTTTTATCTTTGAGATAAACAATCGCAATTGCAACAAGCATTGTAAATGGTATTGCAATCCACAATGGCTCAGTATTCAGCAAAATACCAAGAGCAACGCCACCAAAAGCAGAATGAGACAAGCCGGAACCCAGAAAACTCATCTTCCTCTGTACGACAAACACTCCATAATAGGATGCAAGAAACCCAATCAGCACTCCTGCCAAAAGAGCATTTTGCATAAATGTGTAATTCAAAAAATCAAGCATTAACAAGTTCCTTCATTCCAAATTTAATATCGTGATGATGTCCGCTATGCGAGAATGTATTTTGAAGATTTTCGTCTGTAAATGCAGATTTTGATTCCCCAAAATAGATTTGCTTTTTATTCAGAAGCAATACAAAATTTGTATGATGATAGGCGGCAGACCAGTCGTGAGTTACCATAATAACAGTAACATTATGTTTTTTATTGTATTCATTAATAAGTGAGTTGATGCTTAATTCACATACCAAATCTATTCCGGTTGCAGGTTCGTCAAGCAACAGTAGCTTTGGCTTACGAACCAAACTGCGTGCCAGAAATACTCTTTGCAATTGCCCGCCTGAAAGTTGTTCAATTGATTTGAAAGCATAAGAATCAGCACCAACTTCGGTGAGAATTTCCATTGCCTTATCTTTTGCCTCTTTGGGAATTACTCCAACCCAATTTTTTTTGATGCCGGATGCAACAAGTTCAATTGGTAATGCAGGAAAACTCCTATCTATTGTTTTGATTTGTGGTACATAACCAATCCAGGTTGAAGGAACGTTTTCGGGTTTTTCATTATTAATTAATAATTCACCAGTGTAATTTTTTTTCAATCCAAGAATAGTTTTCAGGAATGTAGTTTTGCCTGAGCCGTTTGGTCCAACCACAGCAACATAAGAAGACTCAGGGATTTGCAAGTTGATATTTTCTAAAAATAACTGATTTGCATATCCTGTTGATAAGTTTTTAGCTGAAAGAATGATGTTTTGCATAAATATTATTCTAACGCCTTTTTCAAAATTCGAGCATTATACAAAATTAAATCAGCATATTTATTTATTTTATTTGTTCCGCCAACCGGATCGAGCACATAGAGCGAAACTCCGGTTTCTTGAGCTAAAAGTTTTGCATTTTTGTCAGGAAGTTGTGGTTCCGAGAAAATTGCTTTGGTTTTCGATTTTTTAATTTTATCAATCAAACTACTCATAAACTTTGCAGATGGCTCTTTCCCGGGAATTTCTTCTATCGAACCGGCATAAACCATATTGTATCTGTTTAGCATATATAGAATTGAAGGATGATACAAGAATACTTGAGCATTGGTTAGATTAGATAAAATATCAGCCGCTTGTTTGCTAAGAACATCGATTTTTTTAGCAAAAATATCTGCATTTGTTTTATAAAATGCGGCATTATCCGGATCAATTTTGCCAAGCGTGTCTGCAAGAATAGGCAAAAGCGATTTCACTGCAATTGGATCCATCCAAAAATGCGGATCAGGTGAGCCGGGTGCATGATTGTGTCCATCATCAGGAGAATGAACGTGCCCATCATCCATCCCATACGCATCTGAGAAATGCTGAACAAATGCTTTGGGAACTAAATTAAATACTTCAACGGCAGTTTTTTTATTTAAAGTTTGAGACCAGCCATCATAATCCACCGAAACAAAGAAAAATGCTTTAGCCATTGATGCTTTCTGTACATCAGAAGGTTTTGGCGAATAAGTGTGTGGAGATGCTCCAAAGGGAACAAGGGTTTCCACCTTTGCTTTATTACCTGTAAGTTCTTGTAATATAAGAGTTAATGGATAACTCGAAGTTACAAAATACGGCTTAGAGCTTTCCGCTGAGCAACTTATCAACAAAAAAATAATTATAGTTATAAAAGCAATTCTTTGGTTTAAATATTTCATAATTTTTGTTTATTAATTAAAATAGAGTTTAAAATTTTCAATTAACTATTCACCAAATAAGGCAGTGAAAAAATCTTCTTCTTCCTCTTCATCGTCTCCATCATCAGCAGAACGGTATTCTTGCTCATTTTCCCATGGCACATTCACTTCGACATGTCCCCCTTTCACAATGCCACCGGATAATTTTGGCTTCAATGCTGCAATTAGAAAGTTTTCTACCTTGCGAATTTTCAAAGATGAAACTTCGGTCCAAGTGCAAAAAACACCTAAGTGAGAAAATGCTTGTATTGCAAGTTCGTTTTTTGCAGTAGCAAACTCAGCGTAAATCTTTCCATTGCCTACTTTCAGAATATTTCTTTCTGTGTAATCGCCAGACCAAATAACATAAACTCCGGATGCTTTTTTAATAATGGGATTTTCTAAATTTACTTTAAATAAATCACACCATACTGCACCTTTGCATCTATACCAATCAAGTTGCATCATTGCCAAATAACCAATTATAAAGCAAATTAAATAATGAGTTAATTAAAAAAGCATAGATTTATTTACACTTTTTCAAGAAGATATTAACGTATAAATCTAATGATTTGTTTTAATCGTTATAAAAATTTATCTAATACTATTTTGTATTCAAAAATATAATGTGTAATAATCTTTTTATGATACAACATCACACTTTCATAAGACAACTAAC
>JANJUO010000150.1 GCA_024710535.1 bacterium | reverse complement strand
GCGTAGCGTAGCCATTTATACCTCAAAAAAATTTCTTATTAATAAAAAGGAAAATTCTTGCTTAAATGATTATTCACATAATCATAAACCGAATCATCCAATGACATAAAATTATGATTGATATTAGAGTTTTGCAACTTATGCATATCTGCTAATGTAAAGTATTGATATTGATTTTTCAATTCATCAGGCATTTCGATATATTCTATTTTCGGCTCCAAATCTAAGGCTTTGAAAACAGCACGGATAAGATCGTTCCAACTTTTGGCTTCACCATTTCCAAGATTAAAAATACCGTTTACGCTATCATTGTTGAATAATTTCCAAACAACATCCACTGCATCTTTAACATATATGAAATCGCGTTTTTGCTCACCGTCATCAAAACCATCAATATACGACTTGAACAAATTTACTTGACCTGTATTTTTAATTTGATGAAAAGATTTGAATACCATCGAACTCATACTACCTTTATGATATTCATTTGGTCCAAAAACATTAAAAAATTTCAATCCGGTGAACTTATTTATCAATCCGTTTTCTCTTAGCCACAAATCAAAAATATGCTTCGAAAAGCCATATCCATTCAGTGGTTTCAAAGTATCATATACACCGTCATCATATCCATCGAATCCATCACCATACGTAGCGGCACTCGAGGCATAAATCATTCTAATATCATTTCTTTCTGCATATTCTGCCAAATCTTTGCTGTATGAATAATTATTATCCATCAGGTAATCAAGATTTTTTTCGGTTGTTGAGGAGCATGCTCCAAAATGAACAATAAAATCAATAGAAGCACCATATTCATTATTTCGCAATTTCTCACGAAAAGTATCTTTATGAATATAATCACGAAACTTCTTACCGATCAAATTCTTCCATTTTAAGCCATTCCCCAAATGATCAACAACGAGGATATCCGAAATACCCTCGTTATTGAGCTTTTTTAGAAAGCAGGAACCTATAAATCCGGCACCACCTGTTAATACAATCATTTTACTTCAGATTAAATCTGGAAAATATTTAAAAAGTCTTTAATTTCTTTATTCAATTTAGTCTTAATTTCATCGCCTAAATCTTTTGTTTTAACAATTCCAATAAGAACTTCAGAGTGCATATTATCCATATATTCAAATAATTCTTTTTCGAATTTTGCAACAGAAGTTAATGGAATATTATCCAAGAAGCCATTTGTTGCCGCATAGATAATAACAATTTGCTTTTCAACAGTAATTGGGCTAAATGGTTTTTGCTTGGTAATTTCAGTCAATAATGCACCACGTTTCAATCTTTCCTGAGTAGATTTATCAAGGTCTGAACCAAATTTTGCAAATGCTTCAAGCTCACGATACATCGCAAGTTCGAGTTTCAAAGGACCTGCAATTTTTTTCATCGCTTTAATTTGAGCCGAACCACCCACACGAGATACCGAAATACCAATATTCAAAGCTGGACGTACGCCGGCATTGAATAAGTTTGGTTCGAGATAAATCTGACCGTCTGTGATAGAAATCACGTTGGTTGGAATATATGCAGAAACGTCACCCGCTTGAGTTTCGATAACAGGTAATGCCGTAAGAGATCCACCGCCTTTTGCATCTGAAAACTTAGCAGCTCTTTCCAACAAACGGCTATGCAAATAGAAGATATCGCCAGGATATGCTTCACGTCCAGGCGGTCTTCTAAGAAGTAGAGAAACCTGACGATAAGCCGCCGCTTGTTTTGATAAATCGTCATAGATAATCAATGCATGCTGACCATTATCACGGAAAAATTCGCCCATAGAAGCACCGCAATATGGACCAATAAACTGCAATGGAGCAGGGTCTGATGCATTTGCTGCAACTATAATAGTATAATCCATTGCTCCATATTCTTCCAAATAAGAAACAACGTTTGCAACTGTTGAGCCTTTCTGCCCAACTGCAACATAGATACAATAAACAGGATTCACTCCAAGAGCTTTTGCTTCTTCGGTGTGAGTATATTTTTGATTAATAATAGTGTCGAGAGCAACGGTGGTTTTTCCGGTCTGTCTGTCACCGATAATCAATTCACGCTGACCTCTACCAATCGGGATAAGAGCATCAATAGCTTTGATACCAGTTTGGAGCGGTTCTTTCACCGGTTGACGGAACATAACACCGGGTGCTTTTCTTTCAATTGGATAGAACTCTTTGCAATCGATTGGTCCTTTGCCATCAATAGGAACGCCAAGTGGATTTACCACTCTGCCGAGAAGTTCTCTACCAACCGGCACAGAAGCAATTTTCTTGGTTCTTTTAACAATATCACCCTCTTTTACAAGACTGTCGTCGCCAAAAAGCATAACACCAACGTTATCTTCTTCAAGGTTAAGAACCATACCGATAACACCATTCGAAAACTCAACGAGTTCGGATGCCATTACTTTGCTCAATCCGTAAACACGCGCAACACCGTCACCAACCTGAAGAACAGTCCCAACTTCGTAAATGTCTGCTTCGTTTTCAAAACCCGACAATTGGCGTCTGAGTATTGCCGAAATTTCTTCTGGTCTTACATCTGCCATAAAAAATAACCTATATAATTATTTACAATTTTTCGTTAATTAATACTTTTGCCTTCAATCAGATTCTGACGAAGTACTTCTAATTGATGAGCAATACTTGCATCATAAACCCAGTCTTCAACCTGAATTTGGATACCACCTTTGATAGTAGCATCCGTAACAAATTGTGGCAAAACTACTTTATTCAACATTTGTTGAATTTTCTGTAAAATTTTTGTTTTTAAAATTTCATCAATTTCTTTTGCAGTTGTTATTTTCACAACAATTCTATTATTTTTTATATTATATAAATTAATATATTGCTGAATAATAGAAAATATTAGAATTTCTCTGTGCTTTTCTGTTATAAGCATTAAAAAATCAAGAGTCAATTTCGATATTGTCGGCTCAAAAATTTCTTTCAATATCTTCTTCTTTTTCCAATTTTGTATGATTGGACTTCTGAAAAGAGAAGCTAACTCTTTTGAACTTTTGATTATTTTTAAAATGTAATCAAAATCTTTAAGTACTAAATCCGAACTCGCTAATGAGTCCGTAGTATCCAATAATGATTTCGCATATCTGAGTGAAACTTTTGATTCTATCATTTTTCTCTAATTTATAATTAGTTTTTAGGCAAATTTTCGATATAACTTTCGATCAACTTCATATCGCGATTCTTATCAATTTTTTCATTAAGAATCTTTTCAGTAGCCATCACAACAAGTTCTGCCACTTCTTTTCTCAAAACAATCAAAGCGGCATCTTTATTTCTTTCGATTTCACGAACTGCATCTTCAACTTTAGCTTTTTTGATTTTATCGGCTTCTTCGGTTGCTTTACGAATTATAATATCCGCTTGCTCTCTTGCTTTTCCAACAAGTTCGACAACTTCCAAATGCGAAGAATCAAGTCTGGCTTTTGCTTCATTAAGCGTTTTTGTTGCTTCCGCCATTTGATTTTGAGACTTAGTTATAGCATCTTCAATTCCATGTTCGCGATCTTTTAATGCATTAATAATCGGCTTGCCAAAGAATTTAATTACAATAAATAAGAATAGTGAGAAATTCACAAATGTCCAAAACACTAAACCGGGTTTTACGTTTAGTAAGGCATCCATTTTATTTTATCCTATATTTAATTTCGTTAAAAATTAATCAGATTTACTATTCAATAATATTGGCAGAGTGAAATTTTATTTTTTTCACTCTGCATAGTTTCTGACTCTATAAAGTAATTATTACTTAAGTGACAACAACAAGCAAATTACAGCTGCAAACATCGCAACACCTTCGATAAGGGCAGCAGCGATAATCATTGATGTTCTGATATCACCTGCAGCTTCAGGCTGACGACCACTTGCTTCCAAAGCAGCTGATGCCAATTTTCCAATACCCATACCTGCACCAATTACAGTTAAACCGGCTCCTAAACCTGCCGCCAAATAAGCTAAAGCACTTGCTTCCATTAAATACTCCAAAAATAATTTGTTTAAAAAAATATTAAAAAATAAATATATTAAGCATGATTATGTTCTAATTCATGTTCGTGGGCATGATCGCCTATTGCTAATCCCACAAAAATTGCTGTTAATAATGTGAATAAATAAGCTTGGATAAATGCCACCAATGCTTCAAGGAAATACATAAATATCGAAAATGGTGTGATTGCCAATGACATAAAGATTGTATTGAAATAAAATAATATGCCCAAAAGTGCAAATAACACAACGTGACCGGCAGTCATATTTGCAAACAAACGAATTGTAAGTGCAAATGGCTTGATAAACATACCGATAATTTCAATTGGTATCATGATGAAAAACAGCCACCATGGTGCTCCACCAAGTAAATGCTTAAACCAGGCAGCAATTCCTGATTCTTTTATTGCAGTGTATTGGATAACAAAAAAAGATATTATCGCCAATGTCATTGTTACAGCTATTGCTCCGGTTGGAGTGTGTGCCGCAGGAAATAATCCGAGTAAATTTGAGCCCAAAATAAAGAAAAATACTCCTAAGAAATAAGGAAGTAAGCGATCTGCTGCCTTTCTAACAGGAATATTTGGACGAACTACTTCATCTCTTACATATAATACAATCATTTCAACAGCATTCTGTAATCCTTGTGGGGCTTTGCCCGGATTCTTTTTATATTTACCAGATGCTTTTGCTAAAATAAATGTAAGCACCAACATTGCAATCCATTGGAATACAACAAGATTTGTTACCGA
>JANJUO010000148.1 GCA_024710535.1 bacterium | reverse complement strand
CAAAGATGTGAAGAGGATAAGAAGATTCAGGAAATAATACTATTCCTAAGGGAAATAAGCCAATTTTATGCATCAAATTCAATTCAAGTAATTAAAAAAAAATATTAATAAAAGAAACATTACTTCAAACAAGTTATTTGTTCTTTAATAAGTCTCTGATTTCAGTTAAAAGAGCTTCCGATGGAGTTGGAATTGGTTCCACAGGAGCTGGTGCAGGAGCTTCATCCTGTTTTTTGAGTTTATTCATAGTTTTGATAATCATAAACATAAAAATGGCAACAATTAAGAAGTCAATAACGTTGTTAAGGAATGCTCCGTATTTGATAGCCACTGCAGGAGTATCACCAACTGCATCTTTAAGGACAATAGTTAAATTAGAAAAATCAACACCACCGAGCATAACGCCTATCGGTGGCATTATAACATCGTTAACAAAAGAACTAACGATTTTGCCGAAAGCTCCGCCAATGATGATACCAACAGCCATGTCAACCAAGTTTCCTTTAACGGAAAACTCTTTGAATTCTTTGATAATAGACATAAAATATCCTCTTAAAAAAGTTAATTAAATCTCAGCAAGTTCCTTAATATTCTTTGCTGAATTTTTAATAAATTTATGAAATAAATCTTCGCTAAAGTTTTTGTAATTATCAGTCTTGATTTGCCAATCTAAAGTAACATTCAAAATTACTTTATCTTGCTCAGATTTGATAATTTTATAATAAGTAAATCCTCGAAAAATAGGGTGGTTCAATAAAACGAATTTCAGAATTCTATTATCATAATCCATTTCAATTCTTTCTTTGTAAGTGAATTCCGTAGCGATCTTTCTGACAACAAATTTCTCTGTATCTTCGATAATGGAGTTGGAATATACATTTACAATACACTTTTCCGGATGATAAATAGTATCCGTCAGAACGTTCCAAACTTCATCTACAGTTTTATTAATTTCAACACTATAATTAGAAACCGGCATATTAATACAGTCAATTATTATAAAAAAATTATTATATACAATTTATTATCAATTTCATTAATTTTGAATTTTGAAATCTTTTTTTTCGAATCAATATAGTTCAATTCGAGTGTGAATTTCTGCTCTTGAAGATTGGATTTCTTATTCTTGGATAATTTTGATAAATGAACATTAATCAAACCGATACCCAATGATTGATCGAAAATTTCATTCGAAAATTTTACATTATTATTATCATCAATTATAATAACAGCATCATCCAACATATTCAAAAGTGTTTTTAATGTATTGTTCGATTCGATTAAATCTATTTCACTATGCTTTTTCTCTGAAATATTTCTGTTAATACAAAGAATTGCAGTATTACCATTGTATTCAGTTAATGAAGAATGGTTTTCGATATACATTTTTGAGCCGGAGCAATGAATATGGATCTGCTCACTAATTTGGTCTTTATGTTTGGTGAAAAGTAAATTGAATTGCTTTCGGAATTTTGGCATATCTTCAATAAAACTTTGCAGATTCATTCCCATAAATTTATCACGTTCATACCCATACATTTCGCATGCTTTCTGATTCAGTTCAAGAAGAGTTTCCGTTTCGGGATCGATGATCATAATCGCATCCAATCCAAAATCAAACAATCTTCGGTAATCTCTTTCTGATTGTTTTAGCATTTCTTCTATGCGTTTACGCTTAGTTATATCTCTGCCAACGCAAACAATTGATTCCACAGAGCCTTCCTCTGTTATAACAGCTTTATTTGACCATGCAAGCCATCTCCAGCCGTATTTAGTGAGAGCTCTATGCTCAAAGTTTGTTGAATGCGGCTCAGTGAACACTCTTTGTATTTCGTAATTAGTTAGTTCAATATCATCATTATGAATGTGGTAATTGAATTTCTTCTCCAAAATATCATCTTCATGAACATCAAATAAGTTGCAATACGATGGGCTTGCGTAAAGGAATTTGAATTCTGCGTCCAACTTCACCACCAATTCGCTTTGATTTTCAACCAATAATTTGTATTTTTCTATGCTATCATTAAGCATTTGTTGCTGTTTCTTCAAATCAGAAATATCTCGGATGTTACCTATAATATATGCCGGCTCACCTTTGTAATTTTTGATTAAAGAATAATTATCGCTAATGTATTTATATTCGCCGTACTTATTCTTGAATCTATATTCAACAGTAAGCTCTACCTTTTCTTTGATAATATCATTTTCTATGATTTTTCTGACATTCAAGAAGTCATTTATGTCATTTTTGTGAATTAATTCAATATAATTTTGCAGATTAAAACTGTAGAATTCTTCAGGCGTATATCC
Source organism: bacterium (assembly GCA_024710535.1). Lineage (GTDB taxonomy): Bacteria > Bacteroidota > Ignavibacteria > Kapaibacteriales > UBA2268 > JANJUO01. The sequence goes on along the minus strand of JANJUO010000148.1, from coordinate 350 downwards.
AAGCATCTGATAAACTAATGGGGAAACAAACTCATATCTGTTAGTTTTGATATTGAATTTATAGACAAGTTCCTTACTGAATTCCAACATTTCACGCAATCTTGATTCACACTCAGAAATTTCCTTTTCGAGCATCTTTTCGGCTGTAATATCGGAGATAATTCCAAAAGCAAAGTATCCCAGATCAGTTTGTACAGGGAAAAAGAACTTTTTTACAAGGCATGGCTGACCGTCTTTACGGATAATTTCTCTTTCAAAGGGCTTTTCTGGATAAATTAATTTTCCGGTTCTCAAAAATTCAAAAACAGAAACCTTAGTTTGCTCAATTGAATACATATCTGTAGCAAAAT
>JANJUO010000071.1 GCA_024710535.1 bacterium | reverse complement strand
CTTGCTATGGAAGAATCATTAATAATTATAGGAAAAAACATGAGAAATGAAGATATAATTGAAATGCTCGAGGAACAGGATTTACCTGAACATTTTCAAATTGTTGCAGAAGTTTGTGGTATTGAGACTGCACGGCTTTTGATTAAAGAACTTGGTGGGATAACATTGAGTATTCCAATGGTCAATTCTTTGCGATCATTGATTGAAAGATATATTGCAGACAATGCAAAGGAAATTCCGATCAAAAAAATCGCCAGGGAACTTGGAATGAATGAGAGAGCAGTGGCTAAAATAATTAGAAATTTAAAAAAATAGTTGCAAAAATCAGAAATAATTTGTATAGAAATCGAAATAATATTCATAATTTTGTATAGTTTGTTTTTAAACAAAATTGGAGTTAACAATGAGATACATTTTTATTTTACTGTATTTATTTGTCTGTGGCTTATTTAACCATTTTGCTTTCTCCAAAATCCTGCAAGATACTCTTTGGACTAGGGATTTAAGTAACGAAGGTGGTGTTAACCATGTTGGTTTCATAAACCATGATACTCAAATTGCAGTATCCTCTGAAAGTGCAAATGTTCATATATATGACATTCAAACTGGCGCTGAGTTTTTTTCTAAACATTTAGGCTCTCTCAAAGCTGTTGCTGAGATAAACGGCAAGGATTATTTATTTTTAACTATAGGTGATTCGCTAATTCAGTGGGATGTTGCTTCAAAACAACAAGTATATTTTTATACAGATATCATTTTGAAGGATTCTATACATGGATTGCCGAGAAAAAAATTTATCGAAAGTGTTTCTGTCTCACCATTATTAAATATTATAGCTATTGGATATAGAACCGACAGATTGGATATACAGGACAAATCTGAGTTTTCTATTAACATTTACAATATTGGTAACAATAATTCAATTAGAAGCATTAATAATGGTTATTCTGATAGAGTTATCGTACAATTCTCTCCTGACGAGAAATATTTGGCAACATCTGTAAAAGGTCTTGGCGGGTACGATGTTCAACTTTTTGACACCAAAACATGGTTATATGACGTTAACAATATATTATACCCCCAACATAATGATCTAATAAATGGAATTACCTTTTCTCCTAATGCTAATGTATTAGCAACGGGTTCTCAAGATGGCAAAGTAAGAATTTGGGATATTCAAACAAAAAGTTTAATAGATATACCTAATATCGATTGTCTTAATATAGGAGATATTATTTTTTCTAATTTAAAATCAATATTGATTTTCGGTTCTTCATATTTTTTGAATGGTAATATTTTAGGAAAAATTACTTTCTACGACTTAGTTAAAAAAAATATAATTCAAGAATTGAATAAAGATTATGATTATGATGGTGGTATTGTTTGTATAGATAGGTTAGATAGATATCTGGTATGTTCTGGATATGGAAATATAAAGGTATTAAAAGCAGATAGTTTAACAAACTCAGTAATTATAAACAAGAAAGATGTTGAATCTGAAATATTTCCCAATCCGACAACAAATCATATTAAATTAGATTTGAATAAGAATTATGTTTGTTACAGTTTTAAAATTTTTGACTTAAATGGGAAGATGATAAGTGAAGAAAAGCAAATACAATCTTATATTTTCGACAATTCATTTGAGTATAACATGAGTTCCTTTAAGCAAGGTATTTATTTCTTAAGTCTGGAAACATCTAAAGGAGTTATAACATACAAAATTGTAAAGGAGCAATAAAATGAAAATGATACTTAGTTTTTTAATTATCAGCATTTTTCTTTTCTGTCGTATAAGTATTAACGCTCAGAATATATTCGATCCTAAACCCATGATTTTAAATTTTAAGGATAATCAAGGAGTACAAAGAACTGATAGTTTAAAATATCAATATTTTCCTTCTGACTTTTTTGTAATTGGTTGGCAATGGGGACAACATCCAAGAATATCTCAGGAACTTACTTCTAATATGTATCAAACAACATATTGGGAACATGAACTGGATAGTATTCCCAATTTCATACCATTAAAAAAGATTAATACTATTTTAGGAATAGCATATTGCATGCCAGCAGAAGTTGAATCTTTCCAGTATGAACCTACACTTTTTATTCCAACAAATCAGCGTGGTCAGTTCATTACACGTGATATAGATAATACAAAACCAATTTTTGGCTTTAGCTATATCCGAGGCAAAATAATAGATAATTTATCGGATCCTAACTTTAAAAGACTCGTGCTTGATAGTCTAAGTTTAGTTAATCAAAAGGTTTTATCGGAACCTTGGATAAATAACGAATTATATAAATTTGATAATGATACGAATACTACTTTATATAATGGCCAAAATTGGTACATTACCGTTAATTTAAGGAGGCTTGACTCGCTTGATAATTCACTTGGAAATGATACAATATTAGAAATCAGATTACCATATAAATTTCGGAATGATACATCAAATTATGCCTCGGGTTATATAAAATTTGATTCTATACCTAATGCCTCAAGAATTGATTCAATTAATTTCAATGGATTTAGGGGTATGGCAATGGGTATGAATGCAACATCAGATACAATCTCATATTTTAGAATAGTTAAAAACATGCTTCCAAGAGCGATTGACTTGAACCATGAAATTACAATCTCAGCTCATTTTATTTGTAATCCTGACCCTAATTATAAGAAATATACTAAAAATAAAAATCCTAATCTTAAAAAGCCATATAATACACCTGGATCTTCTGAAATTGATTCACTAAAAATTGATGTTATATACAAATCAAATAACTGTCCGGTTGCAATTGATTGGATAAGATTAGAAAATCCATCTGGGCGAAATTTATTCTTTGGTTTATATGATACAACAACTATAGTTGGAAGAAAATCTATAAAGTCTGGTGTTGAAGAAGTTATGAGGAAAGCTCAAAATTCAAATACATATAAATTCTTCCGACTATATGGTCAAGGAGGAGATGATGGTCTTGTTATTTGGAATTGGGGTTCATTAAGATACTTGAATCATTTACTTAATGGATTTGTTACTGCCTCAATTCCGCCAGAATATCCAGCCCACTATCGACATTATACAAATGCTTATGAAAGATGGACGGGTGCATTAGCGACTTCCAAATCAGTATGTAATGCAATTGGTGCTCCATATTTCAGGCCTAATTTTTCTACAATTAATCTTGATACAAATTTTGGATTCAGTTCCTCTGGTGGTTACAGGGGATTCACAGGTTATTGGTTTGAACCAAATAACGATTCAACGTTTAGAAATGATAGTGCAGTTTCAGGTTATGAAACACAAGTTAGAGAGTTTGAATGGGGCAATTTATATCCAAATCAATGGCCTGGGGCATGGTTACCTAATAATATTGAAACAAATATATTATTTAGAATAAGTAATGCAAATAATAGTAATTATTATAATTCGCTACAATATTATTCTGATTCGTATCAATCAAAACTTGAATTACAATTGTATAGCTTATATAATTCAAGAGATTTTTTATATTCAGATCAACCATGGTGGGCTCAATTATTTGTAGTATCAAATTGGAATTATAGAAAATCACCTGCAAATTTAACATATTACAATAAAGTCTTTAATACATATATAAGGCCTCCAACTGGAGAAGAAACAAGATTAGGGAATTGGTTAGCTTTGATATTAGGAACAAAAGGTTTAATATATGACAGACAAGGCTCATACTATATTCTTCCTGACACGAGTAATACACCTTTACAAAAGCAAAGATACTTTACAGATACTCTCCAGGGAGCAGATTTTACAGCTATTGGTGTATCTGGTGGAAACCCAATGAATATTCCATTAAATATGACTGGCTTTACATTTTTAAAAAATCCTATTCTTGAAGGTGATTATTTAAGTTCAAATGAGTCAACAAGAATAAATCAATACTTTGATATATATGCCTTTTCGAATTTCTTG
>JANJUO010000029.1 GCA_024710535.1 bacterium | reverse complement strand
CAGCCTTGAAGCCTTCCCGAATCCGGTGCATGATTTCGTCAACCTGTCGATGGACCTCCCTGTCGATGGTTCACTGGAGCTCACTTTGAGCGATGCAACCGGCCGTGCGATCAGCCATACCTTGATGCCGGCAATTGAGGCCGGGACTCAGCAGATCCGCATAGACCTTCCCGGACTGAGCTCCGGCATTTACTTCATCCGCCTGAATTTCTCAGGAGTTGATATTTCCTTAACCCGCACACTGCGAATTGTAAGTACCCATTGATAAACAGATTCGGATTCCATCTCAGATAAGATCAGTATGAAAAAGATAATTACCGCACTTTTCTGCATCAGCCTCCTGATCATTGGCAAAACTGATGCCCAGAATGCACCGATAAGTACGATTGGCACGGTTTATAGCACTGGAACCACAGCTGTTGTGCCCATCACGATGACCAACTTCACCAATATCATCAGTATTAATCTGAAAGTGGTTTATAGCCCGGGTGTCGCTACAATGACCAATGTGACGCTTGGTGCGGGTATATCCGGACAGCTGAGCCAGAATATCCAGAAATTGAATCCGAATGATCCTGACACTATGACATTAGGGTGGTTTGCATCTTCACCCACCACATTACCTGCCGGGACTACCCTCTTCAACATGCAGTTCAGCAAATTGGCTAATGGAACGACCAATATCTTCTTTGTAGATGATAACAACTCATTCTCCTGCCGTTTCAGAGATGGGAATTTTGTGGCATTGAACGACAGCCCGACGTCCAGCTATTATCTCCCCGGTTCACTTACATTCATCACTCCGGGAAGCGCTCCCGTTACCAAAATCGGTTCCGCACAGGGCTGCGCTGGAAGCCAGATTACGGTGCCTGTCACTGTAGAAGGATTTTACCAGGTGGGAGCTGCATCATTGTCAATCACTTATAATCCGGCACAGCTGAGCAATCCACTGGTGAATACCTCATCGAGCCCATTCGCCCTAATCACTAACACATCCACACCTGGCAGTATCCTTGTGAGTGGAAGCTCCACCACACCCGGCGGTCATAACCTACCCTTCGGTGCTACTTTCTTCACCCTCAGCTTCACCTACCTCGGTGGAAGTGCACCCATCAGCTTCAATCTTTCTGCTCCCGGTAATTGCGATTATGGCGGCCCAACTCCCCTGTTTGCCCCGCTCAGTGATACACCTGAATCAAGCTTCTACCTTGCTGGCAATGTAAGCTGTAGTACTAATCCTCCGGTAATAACACAGTGCGCACAAAATCAGACCATACCATTAGGCCCCGGCTGTCAGTCACCCTTACCTGACTTCACCAGTCAGGCTGCTGCTACAGCTAATTGCCCCCCGGTAACCTTTACTCAGTTGCCCATCCCCGGCACAGCTGTTGCAGGTGGAAGCAGCACCACTGTTGTACTGAAGGCAACTGATGCCTGCGGGAACACTTCAACATGTTCATTTATAGTCTCGACGATCGACAATACATCCCCCAATGCAAATTGCTCCAATCCTACCATCTTCCTGAATTCCTCGGGTCAGGCCACCCTTAGCCCTTCCCAGGTAAATAACGGATCTACCGACGATTGCAGTATTGCAGGCTACAGCCTTAGCAAGACCAGCTTCGACTGCTCCAATATCGGTGCTAATGTTGTCATACTCACCGTAACCGATGCAAGCGGGAACTCCGCTACCTGTTCTTCTATCGTAACTGTATCGGAAACTATCCTTCCGACAGCGATCTGCAAGAACCTTTCTGTTTTCCTTGATGCCAATGGACAGGCCAGCATCACAGCCGCCCAGATCGACAACGGTTCATTCGACAACTGTTCGTTAAAGACCGTCAGCATCAATCAAACCCAGTTCAACTGTGCTCATCTTGGCACCAACACAGTGGTTCTCACCGCCGAGGACATGAGTGGCAATACAGCCACCTGTACTGCCACTGTCACTGTTGGCGACCAGACTGATCCGCAGCTTATCTGTCCTTCCAATCCGCAGCAGAGGAATGTAACTGCTCCATTGGTCAGCTACGACACTCAGGGTCAGGAGTTTGACCCGACTTCTGTGCTCGATAACTGCGGCCTTCCTTTGGTTCTGAGCAATAATCTCGACGGACAGAACACACTGGATTCCTATGCCTTCCCATTGGGTTCGACAACAGTGGTATGGACCGTGACCGACAGCTATCAGAACAGTTCCTCATGCTCACTCACAGTAACAATTAATCAGGTTAACACGCCGCCAACTATACAGTGCCCTCAGCCTCTGGTAGTGAATACTGATCAGGGTGTCTGTACGGCGATTGTCAGTTCAGGTCTCAACGCAACCCCATCTGATCCCGACTTCAATATCGTTTCGCTCAGTTGGGTTATCTCCGGTGCAACCAGTGCAGCCTCACCGCTCAGCGGGATGAATCAGCTTAGTTCCTTCACTTTCAACAAGGGAGTAAGCACAGTCACCTACCTCGTAACCGATGCCGGAAACGCTACAGCTACCTGTAGCTTCACAGTTGAAGTGAAGGATCTTGAAGCCCCTGTTGCTCTTTGCCAGTCGCTGAACCTTGTTCTTGACGCAAACGGACAGGTCAGCATTCTGCCTTCGCAGATCGACAACCTTTCAACTGATAATTGCGGCATTGCGAGCTACCAGCTCAGTAAATCGGTATTCACCTGTGCTGATCTTGGTGTAAACACTGTTGTCCTTACGATTACCGACCTCAGTGGGAATTCTGCTACATGTTCAAGCACAGTCAGCATCAGCGATGACCAGATTCCAACTGCCATCTGCAAGGATGTCACAATCTATCTCGATGCACAGGGTCAGGCTACACTGAGCGCTTCACAGATCGACAATGGCTCATCCGACAATTGTGGTATCACATTGTCGGTTCTGCCTACCACATTCAATTGCAGCAATCTCGGAAGCAACACGGTTGTTCTGACGGTTTCTGATGCCGCCGGGAATTCGGCTA
>JANJUO010000643.1 GCA_024710535.1 bacterium | reverse complement strand
GAAATATCCCACCATTACTCCGCCTGCTCCCAAATAAAGGAAGGTAAAAATGAAAAATGTCCAAAGTAAAGTTTTGTAAATCTCTACTTCGGCAACAAAGAAAATTATCAAAAAAGCAAAGACTGTTATCAGCGATGTTAGATGCCATAACAATTTAAAAGGAAAGTTCACAAGCCCTTTTATTCGCTTTTCTTCATCCTTTATCTTTTTTTGTCTTCGTTTCTCGCGAGCTTTGGCTTTTTCTTCTCTTTCTTTTTGCTCTTTTTTGAGCTCTTTCTGCCTCAGTGCCTCTTCTTCTTTCTCGCGTTGTTCGATTTCAAGTTGTTCTTTTGTCTTTTTTTCTTTTGCCATTTTTCAATTTTAGGTTAAAATATCCCACAATTCAAATATAAAAATAATTTATCTTTTAAAAAAACATTTTTATTTTTTCTGTAATGTTTTCTGCAATAATTCTTAGTGATTTTTGCAGTTCTATTGCATTTTCATTCAAAAAAAATAATTCTTGTTTGATTATTGATTGACGAACAATCCTATCGTAAGGAACATATCCCAATTTTTCGAATTCAACTTTCAAAAATTTATAAGTTGCTTTGTTTAATTTTTCAGAAATCTCTTCGGCATCTTCCAAATCAATAACATTATTAACTAAAAGTGAAATTTTGTCTTTATTCAAAAAATTCAATAATATTTTTATCAAACCATAGCCATCAAGCAATGAAGTTGGCTCATCTGTTATTACAACCGCAATTTGATTTGAAATATTGCAACAATGCAAAACTTGGTCATTGGCTCCAGCAGGTGCATCAATCAATATTATATCATAGTTTGTATCAAGAAGCAACTCTTTATATACGTCTAAAACTGGATTTTTGCTATAATCTTCTGCAAGCCCAGAAGCAGGCATATCTGCAAGCAAATCGAGTTTTTCATTTAAATTATAAATTGCTGTTTTGACGGGAACTCTATTTGAATAAACTTGCGACAAACGAACAGGTGGCTCCACTCCAAACAATAAATGCTGATTTGGAAATTGTGAATCTGCGTCCCAAATCAATGTTTTAAATCCCATAGTGGCAAGTAAATACGATAAATTAGCTGAGAGAACACTTTTCCCCACCCCACCTTTACCGCTGCAAATTGTAATTACATACGGAGTATGATCGGTTAGATTCAGAATATTTTCTTTTCTTCTGGCTGTTTTTATCATAATTTACTTCATTAAAGAATCTGGTAAAACAAGTCTTGCAAGTTTATGCAAATCAACTGGTTCAATATCGTCCGGCACTTTCTGTCCCGTTGTTATATAAGATATTGGAATTTTGAATTCTTTCAATGTACTCAAAATTCCACCTAAGGTTTCCGCCTCATCTACTTTTGTAAGAATTATCGAACTTGGCTTAATTACACTCAAATCACTTATGACTTTTTTGAATGTTTTTTTGTTTGTTGTTGCAGGTTGAATCAAGAAAATCTTTTCCGGCAAAGCCGCATCGGCACAGTCGCGTAGGTACGAAATAAATTCAGGAGATTTGTGATTCTTGCCGGTTGTATCCACAAATATAAAATCTCTATCGAGCTCTCTATCAACAATTTCCCTTAATTCATCGGTTGAATAAGCCGCAACAAATGGAATCGAAGCAATTGACGAATATGTCTGAAGTTGCTCGATCCCGCCTACTTTATATGCATCAGCAGATACAATTAATATATTTGCATTAAGTACCAATCTACAAATCACAGCAATTTTTACTAAACTCGTGGTTTTTCCGCCACCTGTTGAGCCAACGAATAATATCACCTGTCGCTTATTTGATTTTTCAATTGATTGAGAGGTTTCAATATCTTCAATTAAAGTATTTCTTGCCTCAAAAACAGCTTCTTTTGGATTATTTGCAATATCTAATGCATTGATTTTGCTTGTTATTTTCAATGCAATTTCTTCGCTTACTTCATTATCTATCAATGCCTTATGCAATTTAGTCAAAATAGGAGTATGATTTCCGGTATATTTATACTTCACTAAATCAGCAACCTCGAATAGCATCTTTTTGATGTCACTCACTTCTTTGGATAGAGCTTGCGAGGAAGCGTCACTTACATTTGTAACTGTAGATTTTGCAGATAGTTGTTGAGCTTTTGTTGTTTCTATAAATTTTTTCTTTTCAAGTATTTGATTTGACTTTTGAGAAGTTTTGCTACCGACATTATCATCAATAGCAGCAACAATTTCAACAATTTGCCCACCTTGTGGATTGGGCGTTGTTCTTGTTGATAGAATTACGGCATCCTCACCAAGTTCTCTTAGAACTTGGTCTTTGCCATCCTTCATACTTGTTGCTATGTATTTCTTTATTTTCATAAACCTCAAAATCTAAATCAAAAATAATTGTAAGTAAAAAGTGTGCCAAAGATTAAAATTCAACCTTAATAGGTAAAATTACGTAATTTTTCATTAGAAACTATTTATTTGAGATAAAAAGAGTTCCCAAAGTTCGTCAACATTTCTTTCTTCTATATAAGTTTGACCAATCACAACTCGAATTGTATAATTATCGCCAAGTTTTGTATGCGTTATGAATGCCTTCCCCGATTTATTGATGCTATTCAATAATTTTTCGTTTAATTTATTCAATTCTTCAACATTTAAATTACCCGGATTATATCTAAAGCAAACCAAATTAAATCTTACAGGAGCCAATAATTCAAATCTTTCATCTTGTTCAATATTATTTTTGAATTTCTGGGTTAATTGCAAATGCTTCCTAACTGTTGATTTGATTCCTTCAACTCCATAACTTCTAATCACAAACCACATTTTTAATGCACGAAATCTTCTGCCAAGTTGGATTCCCCAATCTCGATAATTATTCACCCTATTATCTACATTAGTTTTGAGATATTCCGGCATAATTTCAAAAGTACGAATTAGATATTCTTGATTTTTTACAAAATAAGCCGAAAAATCAAAATTAGTAAACATCCATTTATGCGGATTGAAAACAAATGTATCCACATTCTCAATTCCGTCAATCAAATATCTGAATTCATCCAAAACAAGTGCCGTTCCTACATGAGCCGCATCAACATGATGAAACACATTGTATTTTTTGCAAATTTCTCCATTTTCTTTGATTGAATCTATTGATGTGGAGCCCGTTGTTCCAATCGCAGAAATTACTATCAAAGGAATTAATCCATTTTGAATATCATTTTTAATTGCCAATTCTAAATCATTTGAAATCATATCAAAATTTTTATCAGTGTTGATTTTTACCAAATTTTCATAACCAATACCGGCAATTTTCACAGCTTTTTCAATTGAAGAATGAGCTTCTTTTGAGGCATAAACTCTAAATTTATTATGTTCGAATCCGCTTTTGTTGATTTGAAAATCTGTGAATTTTTCCCTTGCTGTCAAAATTGAGCAAAGAGTTGCAGTCGAGGCAGTATCTTGAATCACTCCACTAAAATATTCTGGTAGTCCAATCATATCCCTCAGCCAATTCATCACAACTTCTTCCAACTCGGTTCCAGCCGGTGAATTTTGCCAAATAAATGTATTCACTCCAAGCGCCGAAGTGAGCATTTCACCAAGAATTGATTCGAAACTATTATTTGCATTGAAGTATGCAAAAAAATTCGGACTTTGCCAATGAGTGATACCCGGCATAATAATCTCATCAAAATCTTTCAAAATATCATCGAATGATTCTGAATTTTCGGGAGCACTTTTTGGCAATTGCTTGATAATATCACCGGGATTTAGTTGCGATTTCACCGGATACTTTTCAATTTCGACAAAATAATCAGCAATTTTATCAACTAATTCATAGCCATATTTTCTAAATTCACTATTTTTCATTTCTTTTTATGCTTCAAGATATTTTTTTACAATTTCAGTTACAATTTTCGGATTTGCTTTTCCTTGCGTTTCTTTCATAACCGAACCAACAAAAAATCCAAGCAAATTATTTCTGCCACTTCGATATTTTTCTACATTATCAGGATTCGCATCTATTAATTTCTTCACAATTTCATCAATGAAGCCGGTATCCGAATTCTGAATTAAGCCTTTCTCTTCAACAATTTTTCGTGGAGATTGCTTTGTTGCGAGAATTTCAGGGAAAATTTCCTTTGCAATTCTACTTGATATTACATCTTCAGCATAAAGTTCAACAAGTTCTGCAATAAGTTTTGGCTCTAAATCAAACTTCTCGGCACTGACATTTTTCTCAGCCAAAATTCTCAATACTTCTGTCATTATCCAATTGCTAACCAATTTATAATTCTTCTCATTTTTTGATTGTAACTCCACACAGCATTTTTCAAAATAATCAGCAAGTGATTTATCTTCAATCATAATTTGAGCATCATAATTTGGAATAGAATATTCATTCATCAATCTCAATTTTCGATTCAATGGAAGTTCAGGAATATATTTTCTTGATTCATCAATCCAGTCTTGGGTTACTTTTACTTTAAGCAAATCAGGTTCAGGAAAATATCTGTAATCATGTGCCATTTCTTTGGTACGCATAATCTTAGTTTCATTTTTGTTAGCATCCCAAAGACGTGTTTGCTGAACTATCAAATTGCCATTTTCTACTTCCTCGATTTGTCTTTTTATTTCATATTCAATAGCTTTTTCAACATTTCTGAAACTATTAAGATTCTTGATCTCTACTTTTGTACCGAATTTTTCTTGTCCAATTGGTCTAACTGAGATGTTCACATCACAACGAAGACTCCCCTCTTCCATATTTCCATTGCAAATTCCAAGATACATTACAGTTTGCTTAATAGCCATCAAATACAAATATGCTTCCGAACTCGAACGAATATCCGGCTCACTAACAATTTCAATCAGTGGAACGCCTGAGCGATTCAAATCAATCAAAGAATCAATATCCAAATCATGAATAGATTTGCCTGAATCTTCTTCCATGTGGATACGAGTAATGCCAATATTTTTCAAAGTTCCATCTTGAAGTTCAATTTGAATAAATCCATTATGGCAAATCGGATCTTCATACTGAGAAATTTGATAACCCTTTGGCAAATCGGGATAAAAATAATTTTTGCGTGAAAATGTGGATAATTCCCTAATTTTACAATTTGTTGCAATACCCATTCTAACGATGTATTCCACCAAATTTTTATTCAAAGTAGGCAAAGTGCCCGGATGCCCCAAACAAATTGGGCATGTATTTGTATTTGGATAAGCACCATATTGAGTAGAGCATCCACAAAATGCTTTACTGTTTGTTAATAATTGAGCATGAACCTCAAGTCCTATAACTGCTTCGTATTTAATTTCCATAAGAATTATCAAATTAAAAAAAAATCAAAAATACAAAAAAATCACGAATTAACGTTGAATTCATTTTGATGAATTAAAATTTACAATCAATAAAAAAAATTAAAGCACTATTAATCATTGAAAATCGTCAAAAAACCGAATGATTTTAATAAATAATTTGTGAATTTATGAAAAATATTAGCATATATATTCTTGTTTTATTGTTTATTTCTAATTGTTTAATTGCTCAAAATGTTAATCAACAGAAATTCCAACTTGGTTTTTCTTATGAGGAGCGAGGAGAAATTGCAAATGCGGAAAGAATTTATGAGGATTTGATTAAGTCTGAGCCAAATAATCCGGATTTTTTTAATGCTTACACACGTGTGATGAAGCTCCAAAATAAATTTTCTGAACTTTTGCCTTTGGTTGCAGAACGAACAAAAAAGAATGAAACTCTTGAAAATTTGGACTTATTTGCCGAACTTAGTTGGCGTCTTGGGAAAACAGATGATGCAAATAAAGCTTGGGAAAAAGCACTCGATAAATTTGAAAAAAATGCTCAAACTTATATGAAAATCGCTCAAACTCAGCAATCATTAAGACTTTTTGAAAAGGCAACAGCAACTTATCTGAAAGGTAGAAAGGAAATTGCAAGTAGAAATTTGTTTGCTGATGAATTGAGTAAAATTTACATTGCAACAGGAAATTACAAAGATGGAATTGAAGAAATTTTTAATTTGCTTTATCTTAATTTGAATATCGCAACTGCTCAAGGTAGAGTTTATGCTTTGATTATTAATGAAGAGGCAACAAAATTTCTTGAAGATCGAATCAAAAAGGAATCCGAAATTCAGCAGAATAATATGCTCACACAGGAACTTTATGCATGGCTTTTAAGAACAATAAATAAACTCGAAAATGCTCTTGATGTTTATTTAAGAATTGATGAATTAAAAAAAGCAAATGGTATGGAAATATTAAATTTTGCAAATATTTCTATGCAAGACGGTCAATACGATATTGCAATAAAAGCATTCAATGTTATTATTGAAAAGGGAAAAAAGAATCCATATAATGCATCTGCTGTTTATGGAGTGACTCGTGCTATGGAATTGAAAATGCTAAATAAAAAGAATTTTTCGAAAGAAGAGATCACTGAAATTTTAACATTTTATGACAATATTATTTTAGATTATCCAAATTCAAGATATTCTGCAGATGCAAGATTGAGAA
>JANJUO010000331.1 GCA_024710535.1 bacterium | reverse complement strand
TCCAATGCATTTCACGTCCATGACCACATTCAGTTTTACCTACAATCGGAACATTATTTTCTACGTTACATGCAGTTACACAAGCACCACAGCCAACGCATTTATTCATATCAATTGCCATTGCCCATTTTACATCTGGATATTCAACATCTGTGTAAATATTGTGCATAGCATATTCATGATGACCAAGCAAATGAATAGCTTCTGATTTTAATGCTTTTTCTTTTTGAATTGGGTCATCTTTATATTTTTCTTCGATTTCTTTCTTTGCTTTTTCGAATTTTTCATTAAATTCTGAATAGAAAGGAACTGTATATTCATTAATTATGTGTCTGCTTAAGTGCATATCCTTCACAAAAGTATCATCTAATGCATGATGTTCCTGCGAAGAAACAACAGTATAAGATTCACCGGTTGCTGTAACATTAGCACCTGTATAAATTTTTGTATTCATACCGGCTGATTTACTAATCAAACCAATAGCATTAAATCCAACTTCCTTACCAACATCACCAATTTCAGTTCTGCCATAACCAAGTTGAATTGCAATTACTTTATCTGCCATACCAGGTTGTATAACCACCGGCAATTTCAATTTTCTGCCGTTAATATCAATTTCAATACCATCTGCAACTTGATTCATAGCATCTTCGCCATAAGTAACTTTCAATTCTTTTGCAGTTGCAGGGCTAATCATTGCATAATTATCCCACATAACCTTAGTTATTGGATGTGGAACTTCTTGGAGCCAGCCATTATTTGCATAACGTCCATCACCAAGATACATTGAATTGATAAGCATAATTGTGTAGCCATTTGCAGAAACTGCTTTTGTTCCGGCAAGAGCCGCAGAATTAATTGGAGTAGCAGTTGCAGTTGATGCAAGAGCATTCACAAAACCATCGTGAACAAAAGAATACCAAAATTCTTTGAATGAAACACTCAATCCCAACATTGGATACATTGCTGTTTCCCAATGATTCATCATGAATTTATGATAAATATCATGTGAATATGTTTTTACATCATCATTCATCCAATTTAAAAGAATTGCTTCTTTTTGTCTGGAATTATGAATTGGATTGATAATTGGCTGTTGCAAACTATAATTTCCGTTTCTTAAAGCAAAATCTCCCCAACTTTCCAAGGCGTGGTTAATTGGAAGAATATAATTACTCAAAGCGGCAGATTCATTTACAGATTCTACCATTGAAATCACAGTTGGCACTTTTTTAATTGCGGTTGAGTATCCATAATCATTTGGTAAATGATAAGCAGGATTTGAATCAAAATGAATCAAAACGCCAATTTTTCCACTACTCATTGCACCAATTAAATCATCAAATTCTGCAACTGTTCTTTCTTCGCAGAAAGTGATTGAAGTTGAAGCATAGTCATACATTTCTGTATTGCCAAGCATTTCATTTAATAAATTAACAGCAATATGAACATCTTTAGAAAGAATATTGCCAGCAATTACTAATGATTTGCCTTTATTTGCAATCAAATCAGGAACTAAAGTTTCTAATTTATGCTTATTTAAATGATTTTGACTTGCAAAAGTATCAAGATTATAAGAAGAAATCATTGAAACCACAGACGCATCAAGAGCGATTGCAGAAGCATTTTTCTTATAAATTTCATTCATTAAGCATAAAACAAATTCATATTGTTTTACTGGGTTCAGTCTCAATCTCTTATCAGCAGTTGCTCCAGTGATTGAATAATCACCTTCCACACAATAGAAACGGCTGAAATCAGTTAAATTATCAACATCTCTTCTGTGTGAGAATTTCATTATTTGCTCTGCAATATTGCCTTCATTCCCAAGAAAATCAAATTGCAATGATAATAAAACATTTGCCTTGCAAATCTTCAAAGCAGGAAGCGCATCATTACCATAACAAGCTTTCCAAGCTTCTTTTTTGTTTTTATTATCAAATAATTCATAATGATAAACTTTGGTAGTTGGATATTTTACTGTAAAATCAGCAAATAATTTTTTCTGAGTTGGAGAAATGCAATTATGAGCAATAATTGCAATTTCTTTGCCTGAATTTGCAGAATCTTTCAAAGCTTTTTGAATTTTTTCATCAACTTTGAGCCATTCCACATCTTTCAAGCCTGAGCGGTCGAGCAAAAGCCCTTCGTCAGGAATATACTTTGGATTTCTGCATCTTGCCGGATCATAAAGGTCGAGAATACTTGCTTGAGCAATAGTATCAACCTTACCACGATTGATTTTATGCTCAGGATTTCCGTCAATTTTAATAGGTCTGCCCTCTCTTGCTTTAACGAGGATACCTTGTCCATCGTTGAGAGTTGAGGCATAATAATTTGCAATACCATAATAAATGCTTTCCGGCTTTTTATTATAAGAAATAATTTCGCCTTTATCACGGTAATTATTGCAAGCTGTTGCGGCAAATGCGGCTGAGGCGCCAAGCACTGCCAAAAATTTTCTTCTGGATACTTCAGGTAATTGATTAACATCGAAATTATCGGTTGTTCCCGGTACAAATTCATGGTGAGAACGTTCGATAGATTCGGGTTTGTTGGCAAGTTGATTCAAACTTTTCCAAAAACGAGGTTTATTTTCCATCATGCATCTCTCCTTGTGTTACGTTTAACAGCCGACTGATGAATAACCGCCTTAATCTTACCATTTTTTTCTTTGTCTGCAATTTTATTAACAAATTTTGCAGGCAAAAAATCCAGCATCAAAGCTCCAAATGCACCTAATCCGAGCACTTGGAAGAAGTTTCTACGATTGCTTTGCATACTTTTTTTCATAGTTTATTAGTTAATTATTTTTCAAAATTTTATCTGTGACAAGCACTGCAATGAGTTGGTCCTTTCTGAACCTTACCTTTCAACTCAGGCATTTTCTTTTCTGGATTGCGATGGCAATCCAAACATGCCGCCATTGTAAACGACTGCACCTGAGAAACTTTCTCCATTTCACGAATATCACCATGACAATGAGCACAGTCCATACCTTTGTTCACATGTGCTGCGTGATTAAAATAAGCGTATTCTGGCACTTTGTGCATACGCTTCCAAGGAATTGGAGTGTTTTCCTTGTAGAATTGTGTAAGTTTGAGAATCTCCTCTTTGTCCGCTCTTGCAACTGTATGGCAATTCATACAAGTGCTCGTTGGCGGAACTCCGGCGTGCCTGCCTTTTTCGACTGTTAAATGGCAATATCGGCAGTCGATTGCCATATCCCCGGCGTGAACCTTATGAGAATATTTTATAGGTTGCTCGGGGCTGTAGCCCTTACCTTCGCGTTCAGGCTTTGATGCATAAAAAGTTACCGCAAACGATGTCAAAACAACAAAGATTGTAATAGGTAACCTTACTCTTAGTGCATAATCAAGTACTGATTTCTTCACGTTAAGCCCATTAATAATTTAAATTAAGTAAATAATAATCTGTTTCACATTCATTTAAACGTAAAATAAAATTAATTTTTGATTGTAATCTGCTATTTAAATTGTATAAAACAATCATCAAATAAGCATTTTCCCAAAATATTAAAAAATAATAGTTACAAAAATAACAAAAATTTAGTTATGCCAAAATAAATTATTTAGTGCAAAAAACAAATCTTTGTTTGAATTTTAAACATAATTTTATATTGTTAAAATTTCTTTATAAAATTATATTAGAAATACACATTAAAACAACATTCAAATTAGCAAAAAATGTTAAAACTATAAAAGATTTTTTTCATTTATAGAAAATTATTTTTCTATGAATTATATAAAACTGCCTATTATTCAAAATTTTTCAAACATAATCTAATTTAATTTAAAGGATTGCTAATACATCTGCATTTCAATTTCAGCTAATAATGGATTTTTTTCATTCACAATTTTTAATATAATTTAATCACAATATCAATATTTTTTTGCTATTTTATTCATTTAATAATTTCAAATAAAGCAAATATTTAGCATATTAAATACTATTAAGTTATAT
>JANJUO010000613.1 GCA_024710535.1 bacterium | reverse complement strand
GTTCTTTCTTATTGCAAACATTTATTTCCGAATGGAATTTCAAGGAATTTTATTGATATTAATTAAACATTCAGTTAACATATATTGAAATTGATAGAATGAGTAATTTTTTTTAATTCCTCTGAGTAGTTACTAATTATTAATTGAAAATTCCGTAATTTTGTAATTTAAAATGCAAATTTTAAACTTTTTATTTAAAATTAAATTGAAATACAAATTGGAGTTTTAATTCAATGTATAATGCAGCAAATCACATTCAAGATTTCCTCGCTTTTGGTGAATTTGGCGGGGTAAATCCATCAATCGAAGATTCATCTACCTTTACATTTTTGACATCTGAAAAAATGGCTGAAATTTTCTCAACTGAAATCGAAGGTTGCTACCTTTATTCACGTCATTTGAACCCAACAAACAAGTATTTAAGTGATGCTTTGGCATTGCTCGAAGGCACTGAAGATGCTCAAGTTACTGGCTCAGGTATGGCGGCAATCAGTTGCGCCATTCTTGGAATTTGTTCTTGTGGCGATGAAATTGTTTCCTCGCATACACTTTATGGTGGCACTTATGCCTTGATGAAAAATTTTCTTCCAAAACTTGGCATCACAACAAAATTTGTTGACATTACAAATTTGGAAAGCGTTAGAAAAAATATCACTGAAAAAACAAAAATTATTTATTGCGAAACGCTTAGCAATCCAATGCTTGAACTTGCAGATTTACCTGAATTGAGAAAAATTTGTGATGAATTTGGCATTAAATTAATGGTTGATAATACGTTTACACCGATGATTATCTCTCCTATCAAACTTGGTGCTGATGTTGTAATCCATAGTTTGACAAAATATATCAACGGTGCAAGTGATGCAGTTGGCGGCGTGATTTGCGGAACTCATGAATTTATCTCAAGTTTGCGTGATGTGAATAGCGGCTCAACTATGCTTTTGGGTCCAACAATGGATAGTATTCGTGCCTCAAGTATTCTGAAAAATTTGCGTACTTTGCATATTCGTATGCACCAACATTCAAAAAATGCAATGTTTATTGCTGAAAAATTTGAAGAAATGGGCATCAAAACTATCTATCCCGGCTTGAAATCTCATCCTCAACACGAAATGATGAAAACATTTTTGAATGATGGTTTTGGATTTAGCGGAATGGTTACAATCGATGTGAAAACAGATGAAATTGCAAATAAATTGCTTCCGATGATGCAAGAGAATTTGATTGGTTATTTTGCTGTATCGCTTGGATTTTATAAAACATTGTTCTCTGCCCCAACAAAAAGTACTTCGTCAGAAGTTGATAGGGATATGATGGCAGAGATCGGTATGTCCGACAGCGTAATTCGTTTCTCATTTGGCTTGGATAATGACATCGAACGCACATTAGAAAGATTGATGTATTGTTTTAAAGAAGTTGGCTTAATTTAAAATTTCAAATATAGGTTTTATATGATTTACAAATCATTAATCGGATTAATTATTTTTTCAATAATTTCTGTAAATACAATGAACGTATTTTCACAAGCGAAATCTCTACCAAAGAGAAGCGATATTCCAGATAAATATAAATGGAATTTGCAGGAAATATACAGTTCCAACGATGCTTGGAATAAAGAATTTGCGGCAATTACTGCCGAATTGCCAAAAATTGCGGCTTTCAAGGGCAAAATTTCCAAAAATGCGAAAGATTTGCTCGCCTTCATGAAAAATTCAGTTGAGATTGAATCTCGCTTTAATAAACTTTCTATCTATGCCTCGCTTGGCAAAGACACCGACTTGAATAATTCTGATTTCAGCATTATGTATGATAAAGTGCTGAAATTATCAAGCGAATTGAGTGCCGCTGCTTCATTTTCAAATCCTGAAATAATGGAAATTGCTCCTGAAACAATGAAAAATTTTATTTCAGCAGAGCCGGGTTTGATAGAATTTGAATTCAAAATCAATTCAATTCTACGTTTGAAACCGCATACTCTTTCTGCTGACCAAGAAAAATTATTGGCGCAACTCAGTCCTATTGCCCAAGTTGCATCAAATACATATAATGTTTTGAATGATGCGGAATTGCCATTTCCAACTGTAAAAGGAACTGATGGTTCTGAAATTAAAATTTCTCATGGTAGATACCGCGCCGCTCTTTACGAACAAGATAGAAACTATCGTAGAGATGTTTATAAAGGCACATACATTCCTTATAATCAATTAATTAATACATTTGCGGCTTTGTATAATGGCAGAGTTACAACAAGAATTACAAATGCAAAAATCAAGAATTTCAATGACCCTGTTGCCGCCGCTTTATATAGCGATAATATCCCTGTTTCTGTTTATGATAATTTGCTAAAAGCTGTGAACGAAAATCTTTCTACTTTGCATCGTTGGGCAAATTTACGCAAAAAAGTATTGAAATTGGACGAACTTCATCCTTATGATACTTATGTTTCATTATTTCCAAGTGTTGAAAAACAATATACTTACGATGAATCAGTTGCAATTATTCTTGAATCAATCAAGCCACTTGGCGAAGAGTATGTAAAAGCCGCAAAATATGGATTTGAAAATCGTTGGGTTGATGTTTATGAAACAGAAGCAAAACGCAGTGGTGCATATTCAAACAGTTCTGGAGCTGGTCCACATCCATTTATTTTGATGAATTGGAATAACACAATGGATGATTTGTTTACCTTGACTCACGAACTTGGTCATAATATGCACTCATATTTCTCTGAAAAAACTCAACCATTCCAATATCGCGATTATTCAATTTTCGTTGCAGAAGTGGCATCAACTACAAACGAAGCACTTTTGCTTGATTATTTGATTGCAAAAGCAACTACAAAAGAAGAGAAAATGGCTTTGATTGAAAAATTCTTAGTTGGATGCCAAGCAACATTTTTCCGTCAAACAAGATTTGCCGAATTCGAACGCGAAGTTCATACAAGAGCATTAGCAGGTGAATTTATGACTGCTGATCAACTTACTAAATTATTTGCCGATATGTACCAAAAATATTGGGGACCAACGATGGTTACCGATTATGAAGAAGGTTTGTCTTGGGCAAGAATTCCGCATTTAATGAAATATAATTTCTATGTTTATCAATATTCAACAGGTTTTGCAGCGGCTCAAGCACTTTCGGAAGCAATCCAAAAAGAAGGCAAGCCTGCAATTGATAAATATTTGAATTTCCTTTCAGCTGGAAGTTCGGATTATCCAATTGAAGTATTGAAAAAAGCCGGTGTTGATATGAGCAAGAAGGATCCAATTCTTGCCACAATCCAAAAAATGAACAAATATCTTGATGAATTAGAAAAGATGTTGAAGTAAATTCAATTATCATCTTTATAATTTTTCTCTTATTAAAACAAAACATCCGATATTTAGAAAGTATCGGATGTTTTTTTTGACCGTCATTTCGAGGCGAATGTGAGAAATCCAGAAATTATTAAGGTTGATTATTCAACCGTTAACATTTTCTACTAAGTTTTTTTTAAAAATAAGGTATTCAAAACCTTATTTCGATCATTAACCTTAGTAGAAAAAAGTTTCACAAATTATTTAACCTTATTATTTATATTGTTTTTTTCCTCTCAAACAAGGATGTTTGAGCCACCAACAACACAAAACCTTCCGAAGTGGAAGGTTCTATTACAAAAATATAAAATTCTAATTTTTATTGAGCATCTTGCTTTTGAGTGGGCTGAACAAGTGGTTCGTTTGGCTTAAGATCTTTTGGTCTGCCCTTTTTGAGAATTTCTATCTGCTCTTTGATTGGGAAAATCGAGACCAAACGCGATTGGATAACTGTAGGAGTTTCTCCGATCATCAAGCCCTGCACACCCAAAAGCATAAGTTCGTAAACCTGCATTTCTTCGTCATGCAAGAACTTCAAGCGGTCGCTAATGGGCAGCCAAACAATATTAGCCATAAAAATTCCCCACATTGTTGCAATAAATGCAGTTCCAATGTGATGAATAAGTTTATTAATGTCATCACCGGCATTTGCAAAGGTCAGAATCAAGCCCATAACGGTACCAATGATACCCATAGTTGGTGAATATCCTGCAAATTTGGCAAATAAATTAATGTGATTGAAATGTCTTTCGGTGATAAAGCTAATTTCGGTGCGGAAAATCTGCTCCAACGTTTGTGGATCTGAGCCATCAATGCTTAGTTCGACCATTTTTCGAAGAAAAGGATATTTGATGGTATCAAGTTTTGTTTCAAGTGCAAGAATTCCTTCAAGTCTGGAAAGTTGGGAGAAATACACCAACTGATCAACGATTTGCTTGAAATCATACTTGTTTGGAAACAGAATTATTTTGAATAAAGTCGGGACATTCGCAACAGTTTTGAAAGAAGTACCTGCCAAACCAGCGGCAAATGTGCCTCCCAAAACAATTATCATAGGCGAAACTGCAAAAAGACTATCAGGCTTGCCGCCCTCGAGCAGATAGGCGCCAAAAATAGCGACAATTCCAAGAATAATCCCAACTAAAGTATTTGTCTTCATAAATTATCTACAATTTCCAAAATTCGCTTTAATCCCAAAAAAATCACACAATACT
Organism: bacterium; assembly: GCA_024710535.1. Taxonomy (GTDB): domain Bacteria; phylum Bacteroidota; class Ignavibacteria; order Kapaibacteriales; family UBA2268; genus JANJUO01. Next base: position 4,500 of record JANJUO010000613.1, on the reverse strand, counting down.
CGTGCCAAAATAGAATTTATTCATCATTTCATAAAAATCATTTTTTCGAATTGAGTGCTTTTTTCGCTAATTAATTTCAAAATATATAATCCATTCGACTGCAAGTTTGGCGAAATAGCAATTATTTCGGAGTTAGAATTGCTTTTTGTGAATTTGAAAGAATTAATTTGCTCGCCAAACTGATTGAAAATCAAGAGTTCAAAATTGCCTGTTTCGCTTGTTTGAATAGTGATCTTTGAACTTTCATCAGCAGGATGAGGTGCAATAAATATTTTTGTTGGTTCAAAAAGTTTTATACCTCTCAATGGCAACATACAATTTTCAAGAGTTAAACTTCCGGGCAAACTATCAAAAAATAAATTATTAGTTAATGAATTCAAATCAGCAAAATCAAGTGGGATTTTTTCGGTAGAGCCCACCAAAGTAATGCCGCAAAGTTCGCCAATCAAGGATTTATTTTGCGAGATTTTAATGCTGTCGCTCTCGAAACTGACATATCTTAAACCGTTTACGACTGCTTCATTATTGAATTTGAGATTTTTTGCAGAATTAACAAGGAAATAATCAGCTTGATATGAAATTTTGCCTTTAATTTTTGCAGTGATGTCTTTAGCATTTTTGCAAATTAATTTTGCATAAATCGGGATACAAGTATCAACGCCAACTTCAGCATAAATTTCGGGAAGCGATAGCTCCACATATATAAAACTATTTGCAGAAACTTTGAATTGCATCCATTTTTCGCAAGGATAATCAATCTTGAAATTCACAAGATAATTGCCATCGAATAAAGAATCTGGTATGAATGAAACTTTAACTTCCTTGCTTGAACTTGCGTTTATTTCACCAATTAAATTATTGATTTTCATGAAATTATTAATGCCGATAATTTCAAATTCAGAAATATTTATTTTGGAATTACCAGTATTCTTGATTGAAAAAGATTTTTCGGATAATTCACCCAAACAAACCGATTCCATAAATAATTCATTATCGTATTCAAGTTTGATGTCATATTCATAGATTTCAATTTCAGCATTTCCCGAACATCCGAGTGTATCCCATACTTCAACTTTATAGAGCCCAGCTTTATCGACTTTTATGTTTGCCGAGGTCTCACCGGTTGACCATAAATACTTGAAATAATTATCACTGAGCGACAAAGTTATCGGAATTCCAGAGCATAAAGTATCTGTCTGAGAAATAATTGCAGTCTGAAATGGCTTTGATTTTTCGATTAAAATACTATCAACAGTCCCGCAACCTAAGAAATTTTCCACATATAAATAATACATTCCAGGTTCGGTAATCTCAATTTCAGAAGAAGTTGAGCCATTCGACCATTCGTATTGAAATTCAGTATTGTAATTTTCTGCACGCAAAACTGCTTTTTCGTTTGCACATAGTACCTTAGCACCAATAATTTTAATTTTTGCATTCGGAATTTCAACCGATTCCACATTGATCACAACCGAATCTATACAGCCATTAAGATTTGCGGCATACAGAATCAATGTTTCGGTTTTATTCAAATATCGGCTTGTTTCTTTGGAATCATCGCTCCACCAATATAAATAACTATTGTCAGGATTCAATACCTCAACAAATGTGCTGTCGCCTTTGCAAAATGCTCTATTATATTCATTCATTGAAATTTCAGGTTTTTCCAAAACATCAATTTCAACTGTATCCGTTCCGGTACAGCCTTCAATATCTGTAACCGAAACCCAATAAACTCCAGCAGTGCTAACCACAATACTTGAACTTGTTTCGCCTGTATTCCATATATATTTATATTTTGGATGATCAATATTTGAGCGAATTGTAACTGTATCGCCAAGGCATAAATCCAATTTTCCAAGAATTTCAATATCCATTGGTGGCTTGATTTCCACATTAACAGAGGCGCTATCCACACAGCCTGCTTCCGAAAATACTTTTAATGTATAAATTCCCGCTCCAACAACTTTGATTTCTGCTTCGGTTTTTCCGTTTGACCATAAATATTTATAGCCGGCTTTTTGGAATCGAGATCGCAAAAATGTAAATCCATTATCGCAAATCACAGAATTGCCTTCAATTTCCGCAATCGGTGCTTCATTATAATTAATATAAATGCTGTCCGAATACCAAAAATTTTCAAACATTGCCCGCACTTTATACCAGCCAATTGTATTGTCATTTAGCACAAATTGAACGCTATCGCCTTTAACAGGATTTGCAAAAGCCGGACCAGTCCATTCGAAATCGGTACCCGGAGAAAATATTCTAAAATCTGCTGTTAAAGTAACTGTTTCATCTCTGCAAACACCCTTTGCATTTGCAATTAATTTTTGGGCAAAAAAATCATTTAGGAAATTGGGGAGTCCATAAGTTGGAATAAAATTTTTCAAATCATTAGTTACACGAACTGAATTAATTACAAAATTCAAAGCTCCTGTTGAATTTGGATTGTTAATTGAATGAAGATAAGATTTTGCATAAGATGAAACATAGATTTTTCCATTCGGTGCAATTTGCATTGCTCCAAGTCCTTTGATACCTGTTGCATAAGTATAAACATTCTCATCTGGCTTTGCTTCTGTTAAATCAAAGCGAAAAATCTCTGTGGTTTTTTGGTCGTTAACATAAAGCAATTTTCCATTTGGAGAGAATTCCACTCCATATAAATATAATTTATTTGGTAAGTATAAATTCAAATAACTATAAAGTTCTCCGGTTTGACGATTAAATCTGAATACCTCAACCATCGGAACGCCATATTTAACAACAGCAATTTTATCGCCTTGTGGCGATGCTTTCATGTATCCGATAGAAGTTGAGTCCCATTGATCGTTTATATCTCCATGAAACGAACCAACATCTGAAAAAACAGTATCGCTAACTCCTTTGTCAGAAAATTTAAATGATACAAATCGCTTGCTCATCCATTCGTGACCAACTGCCCATACATCATTCCCGTTAAGATGGCGTATGGCAATCAACTTTTCAGCATTAGGAACCCAAAGCGGCTTGTTGATTTCCACAAAATCGCCCATTCCATTTCGGAGGTTCATATCAATAACACTATAATTAATTCCATCATTGGGTGGTTCTATATATTGAGCGGCATCGCATGTAACAATATAATATAGATTTTTACTGCCTGGCTTTGGGAAAATCACAGAAGACATTGTGGCGGAAAATGTACTTTTTAGAAATACTTTGTAATTCATCCAAGTATTTGATTTATTATATACTTCCTTGCCATCAGAATAAAAAAGGAGTTCGCCGGCACCAGTTGAAATGCCAGAAACTCCTTCAAGTTGCCAAATAGCAGAGCCGGTTAGCATTTCCGGCTCTCTATCTGGAGTATTGAATGTTATGGCACAGCCGTATCCAAAATGCCAATTATATGCTTCTCGTTGAGAATAAATGTTTATACTTGAAATAAGTAGAAACAGCAATATATAAGTAACTTTTTTTGTCATCCGGCTCCCATACTGATTTACATTTCCGGCATCAAAATAAATTTTGCCAGATTGTCTGTTTTGAAATATTTTTTAGCAATATCAAAAAGTTTGTCTGTATTCAATGCTTCAATTTGCTGTTTTCTATCAGCAATTTTTTCAGCATTATCATTATTGTAATAAGAATTATAAATATTTGTCATCCAAAATCTATTATCTTTGGTGCTTACTTCCAAACCTTTCAATAATTGTTCTTTTACTTTTTGTAAATTTGTCTCTTCGATTTTCTTAGTTGTGATTTCAGTAACAAGTTTCATAACTTCATTGGATAATTCTTCTGCTCTATCAGGATCGCATCCAAAGCCCATATTTATTGCATAAGTTGATTTTGGATATGATGTAAAACTTGGATAGGCATAAGCGCCATAAGTTCCGCTTTTTTCTTCTCTTACAACTTCTCTCAATCTAATATTGAACGCATCAATAACTGCATTCAGCATAAATCTATCATCGCCTTTAAGTTCCATATCGCCAGAAATTCTCATCGAAACCATACTTTGTTTTTCAATTCCTTTCTTTACAATTTTGTTGATTTTGCCATTTGCAACATTGATTCCCAAATCTTTAAATGATTCTGCTTTGTTTTCTGAAGGCAAACTTCCCAAATATTTTTCAATCAACGGTGTAATTTTGTTTACATCAAAACTTCCAACAAAAACAAAATTAAAACCATTCATATTAGCAAAACGTGATTTATAGAAATCTATTGCTTTTATAAGATTAATTTTCATTAAATCGCTAACTTCCCAAGGTAATTTTCTTGTATGGTAATTGTAAATAACAGAATTAATCGAATCGAAAAATACTGAGCGAGGATCATTTTTATCATCTTGCAAAGAAGATGCTGTTTTTTCCATCAAAGATTGGAATGCTTCGAAATCCTTTCTTGGCTCAGTAACTTTCAAATGTATGAGTTGGAACATTTCTTCGATATCGGTTGGAGAGCAATCACCGCTGATAGTTTCTTCTGTTTCACGAATACCGGTTCTTA
>JANJUO010000600.1 GCA_024710535.1 bacterium | reverse complement strand
ATTGCAAAATTAATATTTTATTCTCAATTACCCATTTTCAAAATATATCATAATATTCAAAATATACAATCTTTTTTGGTTTTGATTGTTTATAATATTTTGAAATTCACGCAATTTAATTATTTATGAATGCCAAAAAGTTAATAACGCTTATTGCAGAAGGAGAATCGACAGTATTAGAATTTAAAAGGAAAGCCGTTTCTCCGCAAAAAATTGCAAAAGAAATCACCGCAATGCTCAATACAAAAGGCGGCTATTTGCTTATTGGCGTAGATGATGACGGTACAATTACAGGAGTTCGTAGTGAGAAATCCGAAGTCGATATGGTTCAAACTGCATGCAGTATTTGGATTGATCCACCTGTGGAGCCAAATTTAGAGATAATTGGAGTTTATGAAAAAGATGTGGTATTATGCTATATTGAGCAGGGCAAGAAAAAGCCATATAAATTGAGAATTGAAGAGCCTGATGGCAAAATTTCCTTCAAAGCATATATCAGAGTTGGCGAGAAATCTATCGAAGCGAGCAAAGAAATGACTCGATTACTAACTTATCAAAGTCAAGAAGATAAAGCTCTAACTCTTTCAATCGGGCAAAATGAAAAAAGATTATTTGCATATTTAGAAAAATATGAGCGAGCAACTGTTACAGATTTTGCCAGATTAGTGAATATTTCAAACCGAAGAGCAGAGCGTTTACTCATAAGATTGGTGCGTGCAGGTGTGATTTTGATACACAATGACGACACCAGAGATTATTTTTATTTGGCAGACCCAAAATAGTTGTTTTATTTCAAGTTAAAAATTCTTATTTTTATCTTTTAAAAAAATGATAATTAAAAATAATTTTTGAATTTAAAATGCAAACATCTCCTTACAACTGTACAGTAATTGGAAAAATTTTATTAACGCCTGATTTGATGATATTAAGAATCAGAACAGATGAGCCCAGAACGCAATTCAAAGCAGGGCAATTCACAACAATCGGGCTAATGTCGAATGAATCTCGCTCGGCAAATTCGGTGATGCCGGTGGAAGACGCAAAGCCAAATTCACTAATAACAAGACCTTATTCGATTGCATCGGCAAACTACGATACATCCGAATTTGAGTTTTATATTTCACAAGTAAAATCTGGTCAGCTTACTCCACGCCTTTTTGATTTGACTCAGGGAAGAAGAATGTGGATTGACGACAAAATTCTTGGTGTCTTCGATTTGAATTCTGTTGCCGAAGGGAACAACATCGTAATGATTGCAACCGGAACAGGTCTTGCGCCATATATGAGTTTTTTGCGTTCTCACATAAAAGACCATCATAATGTGAAACTTGCTGTAATCCATGGTGCGGCATATCAATGGGATTTGGGATATTATTCTGAATTGCAATTTATTCAGGCGGCTTTTCCAAATTTCTTCTATTTCCCGACTTTGCTAAAGCCGGATGGCTCTTGGAGTGGCTTAACAGGCTATATCGAGAAACATTTAGAAGGCGAAGTTCTACAAAAAGCCGGCTTTGAAATAGAGCCATGCAAAACACAATTTTTCTTATGCGGAAACCCAAAAATGGTGGAATCTGTAACTGCCTATTTGAGTAAAAATAATTATATGAAAAATTGCGAAAATGGTGGATTGCATGTAGAGGAATATTAATCTATTTCTCGAGTGCCATTTATTTTGTGAAAGTCATTATTCATCTCAACTTATTAAAGTAGAGATGATTTTCTATTTGTTTATATTAATTTTGTTTTACAATATCCGAAAATATTATGTTGAATAAAACTGCACTCTGGGAGCCGTCTGAAGAGTATATACAAAACTCAAATATGACGGAGTTCAGAAACTATGTTAATGCCAGGTTTGGTTTACAACTCGAAAACTATAAAAATTTATATGATTGGTCAATCAATTATTTTGTTAGTTTTTGGCAAACTCTTGCCGAATTTTCGGCAATTTCATTCAAAAAATTGCCGTCACAGGTATTGAAACACAAAATTGCAGGTGTGAATGGCGAGGATTTATTGAATTATCTTTGGTTCGACAAGGCAGAAATGAATTTTGCAGAAAATTTATTAAGATACAGAGACGACAAAACTGCACTCGTATATTATAGCGAATATGCCGGACCACAAAAATTATCTTATAAGCAATTGTATGACGATGTTTCGAAAATGGCACAAGGACTGAAAAATGCCGGCATTCAGAAAGGCGATAGGGTTGCCGGATTCATTTCAAATAGTCCAGAAGCCATAATCGCTATGCTTGCAACTGTTAGTTTGGGGGCTATTTGGTCATCCTGCTCACCTGATTTTGGAGCAAGCGGTGTTTATGATAGATTTCATCAGATTGACCCAAAAATTTTAATTGCCGTTGACGGCTATATGTATAATGGCAAAGTATTCAACACGCTTGAAATAGTTTCGGAAGTTGCAAATAAATTAGAGAATTTGGAGAAAGTTATAATTTTACCATTTATGAATTTGTTTGATGAAAGTAATTTTTCAGATAAATTTGTTTTGTGGGAGCAATTTGCAAATTATCCTGCCGAAAAAATTGAATTTGTTTATTTGGATTTTAATCATCCTGTCTATATTATGTATTCATCTGGAACAACTGGAGTTCCAAAATGTATCGTTCACGGTGCTGGTGGAACTTTGCTTCAGCATTATAAAGAATTGGCTCTTCATACAAATCTAAAATCAGATGATACGATTTTCTATTTCACTACTTGTGGTTGGATGATGTGGAATTGGCTCATAAGTTCATTGTTTATCGGGGCAAAAATTGTGCTTTTCGATGGCAGTCCTGGATTTCCTGATATAAATAGATTATGGAAAATTGCAGAAATTGAAAAAATAAATGTGTTTGGAACAAGCCCAAAATTTCTTTCCTCGGCAATGAAAGCCGGAATTAATCCGATGAATGACTTTGATTTATCTGCATTGAAAGTGATTTTATCCACCGGCTCACCGCTTGCGGCAGAGAATTTCGAATGGGTTTATAGCAATGTCAAAAAAGATGTCCAACTCTCATCAATTTCCGGTGGTACGGATATTATATCCTGCTTCATGCTCGGAAACCCTACATTGCCAGTATATTCCGAAGAAATTCAATGTCGCGGTTTAGGAATGAACGTGGAAGCGTTTTCGGAAGAGGGCAAGCCGCTCATTGAAGAAAAAGGCGAACTTGTTTGCACTTTACCATTCCCTTCGATGCCGGTATTTTTCTGGAATGATGAAAATGATAGCAAATACCGCAGTGCATATTTTGAATACTTCCCTGGAATTTGGCGTCATGGTGATTTCATAAAAATTACCAAGAATGGGGGAGTTGTGGTTTACGGCAGAAGTGATGCCACACTCAATCCGGGCGGCGTTAGAATTGGAACTTCCGAAATTTACAGGGTTGTAGAGTCAATCCCTGAGATTCTCGATAGCATAGTGGTTGGACAGCCGTATAATAATGATGTTCGTATTTTGCTGTTTGTGGTATTAAGACCGGGCTATGATCTTGACGAGAATTTTATTTCAAAATTAAAGAATAAAATTCGAGAGGAGCTTACTCCAAGACACGTTCCAAATTTGATTTTCAAAGTAAATGAAGTGCCGCATACAATCAATGGCAAAAAAGTGGAACTTGCTGTACTGAAAGTATTAAATAATGAAGAAATCAAGAATAGAGCTTCACTGGCAAACCCTGAATCACTGAAGCAATTTGAAGGTATTTTGGAAAGAGAAAGATAGTTATATTTAGGATGAAAAGTATGGAAAAATTTTGGAATTTATTAACTAATACAAAATTTAGGTCAATTCTTGACCAAATTGTATTAGTGGTAATTATAATTGCCGGAGTTGTTGTTGGATTGGAAACATCAAATGAAATCAAATCCAATTATGGTTATTGGCTGCATTTAATTGATAAAATAATTTTAGCCATTTTTGTTGTTGAAATAATGGTAAAAGTTCTTGCTGAAAGAAACAAACCTTGGCGATACTTTTATGATTCTTGGCAAATTTTCGATTTTGTTATTGTTGCATTATGTTTTTTACCATATTTAATGCCCGAATCAAATACTCAATTCTTTGCAGTTTTCCGATTAGCAAGAATTTTAAGACTTGCAAGAATTTTTGATAAGATTCATAGTTTGAAAATTCTACTACTATCCTTAGTAAAGAGTTTGCCAAAAATGTCTTATGTTGTGATATTATTATTGCTACTTTATTATATTTACGGTGTGATTGGTACAGATTTATTCAGGAATTATGATGAAGAAAAATATGGATCTGTTACTGCAACAATGACAAATTTATTTTTTGTTACCTTTGAGGGAATGTCAGGTCATTATGATGAGTTAGTAAATCCTAGCAAGGCACTTCCTTATGAGCCACAATGGATTGTGTTCCTATACTTTATGTCATTCTTGT
>JANJUO010000593.1 GCA_024710535.1 bacterium | reverse complement strand
TCAGACCAAGACTTTGTCTAAGGCTTCCTTCAGATTCTGCCTCACGGCAGACACCCTTGCCTTCGACTAATGCTTCCCGCTATCTGGTGCATGGAAGACTTTCACTTCCAAGATTTAGTGCGTGCCCGGCACACAATATTTCACAACTACGTTGTTAATTTTATTGTTTTTACTCTTCATGAATATTGAAATATAAATAAAATATCGCATAGCGATTATATTATGGTAATAAAGGAAACGCCGGTTTTTTTTATCGCAAAGCGATTATATAATTCTGTCTCCGTCAGTTGTTACAACTGACGCACAACAACTTGTCGGTTGCAACAACCGATAGAACAGATTAATTCATTTCTGGTAAGTAAGACCCAGCTTGGTTTCGAGTACTTTTTTTCTCAATTTTCTTTCTTATTCATTTGATTCATCTCGCCAATTTAGGATTTGCCATGGCTCGGCGGTGCTTGTGCGAACAATGTCAAGATTAACTTTGCCATTCAAACTAATAATGTCTATTGGACTAAAAACTATTGAAAGTTGGAAACCACGAGAAATATTCATCATCAATGAATCACCAAATGCAAAATACATATCGCTCCATATCAAATCGAGATTTTGTGCGGAATTGAATAAGCGATATGTAGTTAGCATTTCTTCGTTTCTGCCCCAACTTTCTTCGAATGCCGGCTCTCGATCATAATTTTTGAATATAAATGTAAAATTATCGTGCAATAATTTACCATAAATAACTGTATCTTTGAATAGATAAGAATATTTGAAATTTTGGAATAGCCCATCAATTGTTTTTTGGTCGCCAATAAGCCCTGATTCAGGGTTGGAATTGTCTAATTTTGGAGCAAATGGATTTGTGCAAGAATAAATTATAAATGCAGTTAATATCAAAATCAATATTTGAGCAACTTTTCTCAATTTGATAATCTCGCTTTTAGCAAACTCCATGTAGCATTCGCTGTATCTATCATTTTGGGATTATTATCAAACCATCGGCTAATATTCCAAAGTCCATCTCGCTGTTTAGCCAATGTAAATTGTAAATATCCGCGATATTCTTTTGGCAAATCAGTCAAATTGTGTGGCACTTGCAAAATATAATCTGCTACATACAATGTTGAATCAGGAGAAACATAATCCATTTTTCCGTTCGATAAAGAAAGAACAATAGATAATTCACCGGTTAAATAGCGAATCATAGAATTAAAATAGCGGCGCTCGGAATCAAGTGCCCAATACTCGAAAACCGATGGAAAAGAAGCAATTGCACTTCCTGAAGGATAGAAATAAAATCCCGATTTTGATTGCTTTGTGCTATCGGCAAAGCAGGCAATATAATTATCTGCATTTTTTTCAAGCAAAGAATTTTTGAAATTTTCAATAACAATATTGGGTTCAGTTGGAGGAACAAATGAACTTTTTCCGGTGCTTGGGGGCTCAGGATCTCTTGTTGTAAACATCTCACAAGCAGGTATAGATAGAAGAATTATCCCAAAAAATACCTGCATTATGAATTTATTTATCTTCATTTTATAAAACCACTCTTCCTTCTAATGCTCGAGTAAGCGTGAGTTCATCGGAAAATTCAAGAGAAGATCCCACAGGAACTCCACTTGCAATTTTGGTAACTTTTATATCCAATGGTTTGATAATTTTTGCAATATATTGCGATGTAACCTCGCCCTCAATACTTGGATTTAATGCTAAAATTATTTCTTCAATTCCGGATAATCTTGCTATAAGTTCTTTAATTTTAATATCTTCATAAGATATTCCATCCAATGGATTCAAAACTCCATGAAGAACGTGATATAAACCAAAAAATCCGTTTGTTTTTTCGAGTGCCATTACGTCATTAGGATCTTCCACCACACAAATTACGGTATTATCTCTTTTTTGTGAAGAACAAATTGGGCATGGATCTGTTTCGGTATAGTTGAAACATTTTGAGCAATATTTAACATATTGCTTCAATTCGTTTAATGAAACAGCAAAACCCTCAACAAATTCAGGGCTTTGCTTCAATAAATGATAAGTAAGTCTTTGAGCAGATTTTCTTCCAATTGATGGTAAAGATGAAAAATATTCTACTACTTTTTCGATTGCTTGCGATGTATAAATCATTTTTTATTTTAAATTCCTAAATTCAAACCGGGAATATTTGGGAGCATACCGCCAATTTTGGTCATCTCCTGATGAGCAAGTTCGCCTGCGGCTTCGGTTGCCTTGTTCACAGCGGCAACAATCAAATCCTGAAGCATAGTAATATCGTTTGCGGCAATCAATTCCGGTGCTATTCTCACAGAAATCAATTTATGGGTTCCGGTCATCGTAACAGAAACCATTCCGCCACCGGATTCTGTTGTAACTTGCTTATAAGTAAGCTCTCTTTTTACATTTTCCATCTCAGATTGCATCTTCTGAGCTTGTTCCATAATATTTTGCAAATCAAATTTCATATATTCCTCAAATATTTCAAATTATTTTAAAACTAAAACGTTAAAATGATTGAAATTAATTTTATAACAAATTAATTTTTTTAAAGATTTACAAGCGAATTAGTTAATTTTTTATTTTAATTTTTTTTGGAGTAATAATGGGTATTTTCAGCAGAATCGCAGACGTATTCAAATCGAATGTTAATGATGCTTTAGACAAAGTGGAAGATCCCGAAAAAATGCTAAAGCAGATGGTTCTTGAAATGGAAGAATCTGTCAACAAAACTACTCTGGCTGTG
>JANJUO010000021.1 GCA_024710535.1 bacterium | reverse complement strand
AAAGAATGTAACGGCAAAATGTTATGGCGGCGATATTTCTCGAAAAAGAAAACTTCTTGAGAAACAAAAAGAGGGTAAGAAACGTATGAAGCAAGTAGGAAATGTTGAAATTCCGCAAGAAGCGTTTCTTGCAGTATTAAGTTTAGATTAAAAATTAAATAAATAGAATTATGGCGAAAACAATTAGCTCAGAAAAAAAATCAGAAAGAATTCTTCCTGTTAAACCCGAAAGTACAGTTGATACTTTAGTAAGTTGGCTAAAAACAATAGTTGGAGCAATTATTGTTGTAATGTTCATCAACGGAGTTGCGGTTGCTTCTTTTGTGGTGCCAACCGGCTCTATGGAAAGAACTGTTATGACCGGTGACTTTTTATTTGTTAATAAATTTTTATATGGTCCAACAACACCGCAAATTATTCCATTTCTCAATATAGAACTTCCCTTTATCAAATTTCCGGGAATTCGCACTCCGCAAAAAGGCGATGTTATTGTTTTTATTTATCCGGGCGACCGTGATGAAATCAAATCAATCAACAAGGGATTTGTTTATTATTTAAAGAGATGCGTTGCAACTGCGGGTGACACTTTGCAAATTATCGATAAAAAATTATTTGTTAACGGAAAAGAATCTATTTTTCCAAAAGAAGGTCAGTTTATCGAAGGAAAACCTTTCGATGCTTACGAAAAACTTAAAACATTTCCACCGGGTAGAGGCAACACAATGGACAATTATGGACCAATTGTAATTCCTAAAAAAGGAGATATAATAAATGTAAATGTTGAAAATCTAAGAGAATGGAATACATTTATTAGTAGGGAAGGGCATAATGTTTCTTCGGATGGCGTTCAGGTTTTTGTTGATGGCAAAGCAACAAACAAATACAAAGTGGAAAGAGATTACTGTTTTGGAATGGGTGATAATCGCGATAATAGTGAGGATAGCCGTGTTTGGGGATTTGTTCCATTCGATAATGTAGTTGGTACTCCTATGGTTGTTTATTGGTCTTGGGATACAAATATGTCATTTTCGAGTTTTGGAGAGAAACTTTCTTCAATTAGAATGTCAAGAGTTGGCACATTAATACATTAATTTGATATGTCTGAGATAAATTCGAGTTCCAAAATTAATTTCTTAAATGAACTATCATTTAGAAATATTTTGGAACTTTTTTTATTAATAGTTATTGTTGTTATTTTTTTAAGATTTGTTGTTTTGGATATTAGCAGAGTAAGTTCAGATTCGATGGAGCCAGTTTTATTCACTCAAGATGTTGTTTTGGTAAGCAAAATACCGTACTTTTTTGGGGTTCCGAATTTCTTTCCTATATTTAATTCGATACTGGAAAATAAGATCAAATTCTGGTATAATACTCCGAAGATTAATGATATTGTTGTATTTTACGAACAATCGAATAATGAGAACAAAATACTGATTAAACGCATTTCTGCAATTCAATCAGATTCGGTTTTATTTGATATAAACACTCAAAAAATCAGATTGGATAACGATTATCCTTTTGATTCGGAATTAAAATTCAAAATTCCACAGAAAGATGAAAAAATTAAAATTGATTATTTGAATAGACAATTCTATTTGACTTATATCAAATGTGAAAATAAAAATGTAAGCGATACAATCAGTGAATATGTTTTCGAATATAATTATTACTTTGTCAGTGGCGATAATTCACAAGTTAGCAGAGATTCAAGAGAGTTTGGCTTGATTTCAGAAAATAGAATAATTGGAAAAGCGGTTTTGAAATTAATATCAATAAAAATGAATACTTTTTTTGAATTAATTATATAAAAAAAATCACAATTCAATACACTTTTTTACTATTTAAAACGATTAAATATTTTTTAAATAAATGATGAGAAAAAAATGATTGCGAAAGAATTAGTCAGCAGTTTCGAAAAAATTATCAGAGCAGAAGATTTTGGAATAAATGTTTATTCTAATTTATCAAGGAAATATGGGAAAAAAGAAAATTTAGGGCTTTTAAGCGAGAAAATTGCCAAGGAAAAAGTGGAGTGCAAGAAAACTGCACAGATTTTTTTTAATAATTTAAGAAATAATAAGATAAATATACATTCTTTAGATGAAGTAGATCTTTCAAAATTGAATGCAGAAAGGATTATTGAAAAGTATGAATCTGTTGAAGATGATGGAAAACCATATACATCACTTGTGAGAATTTACCAATATCAAAGAGAACTGCTCAGTTATTACAATAATTTGCTTGAAGTTTTAGGAAACAATAAAGAAATTCAATTTTTAGCAAATAAATCTAATAGCCACTTTGAAATAATTTCTGATTTTGTTGATAATCAATACGAGAAATACGAAGCATTTTCAAGTTTTTGGAATTAAGTCAAAGTTTCTTAAAATGGAGATGTGGTTTATCAATATGATTTAATCAAATCATTCAAATTATAACGCTAAGTAATTTTAAAATAAAAAGTCCCAATTGTAAGATTTGGACTTTTTTTTGTTATATTATTACTAATATAATATAACAATATTTCTGTACAATTCGATGAATAGTGCATATTATTCAAATTATAT
>JANJUO010000569.1 GCA_024710535.1 bacterium | reverse complement strand
GCCGATAGTCCAGCCGTTGGGCCCGTAGACCATCAGCTCTGAATACTGCCCCTGCTTGGTGTCCACGGATCTCAGCGCGCGGTTCATGAAATCGTTCATGACCAGGCGGTCGCTTTTCGCGAGCTGCTGGATGGACTCGGGTTTCTGCCGAAGCAGATAGACCCAGTCGGCGTTCTGTAGCGCGGCCTTGGCGGTCTCGGATTTGTAGTAGTCGTCGATGCCCTGAGTGATGGTGACAAAGTTGCCGCCGTGCTTGCGGGCCACGCGGTAACCTTCCTCGATGAACTTGCCGGCATTGCCGCTGGACATCAGGCGCCAGGCCTCGTCGATGATGCACATCTTGCGGACCGAGCGGTCGCCCAGATACATCGCCTGCGCGATCTGCATCATCAGGATGAGGACCACCACCGACTGCAGGTCCGGCTTGTTGTTGAGTTCGCCGAGCTCGAGGACGACGAAGGGGTTGTCGAACGTGATGGTGGATGGGCCCTCGAAGAAGCGGGCGTACATGCCGTCCTTGGTGTAGGGGTAGAGCTGCACCCCCAGGTCCCGGGCGCGCGGGTCAGGGTGATCGAGCAGGAACTGGGCTACCGGCGTGATGGTGGCGCCGGTGCCGTGCTGTGCCCAGGCGTTATTGAGGGCCTGCTCGATGAAGGAGGCCTGGATGTCGCTCACCGGTGCAGACGGGGAGGCCATCTGTGCCACCAGGGGTTTGAGCATTGGTAGTCCCTCGTCAGCCCAGTCCTCGATGCGGGTGAAGGGATTTAGGTTGAGGTTCGAGTTAGGGCCGAATTCCAGGTACATGCCGCCGATAATGTTGGCCAGACGCATGTAGGAACGGCCGACATCGATGATCCAGGCGCGGCCACCCATGCCACGGATGGCCAGGGCCATCTCCTGCACGAAGAAGCTTTTGCCGGCGCCGGAGGCTGCCGCAACGGCGACGTTGTAGTTGCCCTTGTCGTTGTCATAGGGGTCGGTGTAGAAGAGCTGGCCGCGGCGACCGACCAGCATCAGCACCGGCGAACCGCCACCCTTCCACTCACCGATAACGGGTAGGAGATTGGCAGCGGACCAGGTCAGCATGGTGCGCATCCTTCCCAACTTCTCCATCTCCCTGACCATCGTCGGCGACAGCGTGAAGGGGAGTGCTGACAGCAGGGCATGGACCTGGATGAAGCGGTCCAGCACCAGATCCCAGCCCTTGGACTTGAACAGGCTCTTCACGGCGTTGGCTGCGGTGTCTCCCTCACCCGCGGCGGCGAACAGCACCATCTGGTGGCTGACCCTGCAGAGGGTGTGACCCTCTTCGACCTTTTTGTTGACGTAGTCCCACTCCGCCTTCTTGTCCCGCCATACCGGCACGA
This sequence comes from bacterium, assembly GCA_024710535.1. Classification (GTDB taxonomy): domain Bacteria; phylum Bacteroidota; class Ignavibacteria; order Kapaibacteriales; family UBA2268; genus JANJUO01. Next base: position 1,298 of record JANJUO010000569.1, on the reverse strand, counting down.
AGCGCCCGACAGGCGATTCCGACGCTTGGGTGGCGCGCGCCGCCTTGAGCTTGGTGACGTTCTTTGCCGCGACCTGATCGGGAATATGAATGTTGACCGTGAAGAGGAACGGACAGGGGATGCGCAGGGAATCCTGGAAGAAGTCGCCCACCAGCTCGCTCATCCCCCACAGCGCCCAGGCTGACGGATAGGTCCTCACACTGAAGGCCCGCACGTCGGTGTTGTTGAGCATCATCCCGTCCCGGCCGATGAGCAGCGAGGTGTCGGGCCGGACCACCTGGTCACGTATCAGCGACAGATCGTCCCAACCGTGGCGTTCGCGCTTTTTGTCCATCCCGGCCCGTGGATTCAGGATATCGTCCACCAGGTCCACGAATGCATCGGCATCGAGGTGGTCACCATAGAGGCCGGCGCTGTTGAAACTGCCAAGCAGAGCCTTGCGCAGCTGCATCGCCTGGCGCTCGACGTAGACCCGGCGAGAGGGAAGTGGTTTGGGCAGGATGACCGAGACGAACAGCCGGCAATCGCGTACCAGCATGGGCTGGGTGGAGAGGAGGGAGGTGTGGGCGCCTCTGGCGAGATAGTCCACACGCCGGCGTGCCAGGGAGCGGAAGATGTTGTGGCTGCGTTGGTCGTCGCGCCCCGTAGAGCCGGCGGCAGCGGATTGATCGTTCTCCCCATCCGGCTGACGGGCCCGTGCCCACCGCGTGAGCCTTGGCATCACCGTTGGCGATGCCCACAAGGTGAACTGGAAGCTGATCCTGTCGGGCAGACCCTGAGTAAAGATGCCGGCAAGGATCCGGGCTGCACTTTCATCGGCTCCCGTTACCGGGTGGAGTTCGTAGGTGAAGCCGAAGCTGTCGTCGTTGTGAAACAGTCCCGTCTCCGCGTCGTACGACTCGAACGGCAGCAGATCGGCGAGGCGGTGGGTGTCGAAGAACTCGCGGATACGGTGCTGCGACGGGGGAAGCTTGTCCTCCTGAGCTTCCTGGATTGGGTGCGCGCCGTCGTTCAGTGCGGCATACACAAGATCGCGCAAACGGATGAGTGGGTTAGCGGACATACTCGTCCACTCCCTCCAGCAGACGCTCACGCATCGCCGGCAAAACCCACTCGCCGTTGTCCACCCGTAAATAGAGGTAATGGTTCGGGTGATAGACACTGTTGGTGTCCTCCCAATCCACCACCCAAAGACGCAGGCGCCGCGGTTCGCGGAAGATGGGGTCCCCAGGCGCGACGGCCATCGGGCCTGAGAAGCCATCCGGCGCCGGCAGCTTCGGGGGGGCTTCTGTGTTCCC
>JANJUO010000554.1 GCA_024710535.1 bacterium | reverse complement strand
GCTGAAATTGAAACACAACGTTCGGGCTATAGAGAGAAAAAAGGAGTTTGGGAGCCGGTTTCAACAAAAACACATAAAATTGGCAAATTAGTTCACGAAAATTCTGCAAAAGAAGGCGATGTATTTGGTCCGGTTAGTATTGATAATGGATTTTCTGTAATTAAAGTTAATAAATTAATTAGTCCAAAACAAAAAACATTCGAGCAGGCAATTCCTGATTTTGCAAGTACCTTGCAAGATTTATTACAAAAAAGACTAACTTCAAATTGGCTTGATTCAATAAAGAAAAAGCATCCTGTAAATATTGATCAAAAAGTAATTAATGAAATTAACAAAAATAAAAAGTAATATGACAAAAATATTTTTTAAATGGCTTTTACTTAGTTTAATTATCGGAATTGGTTTTTCTTCCGGAATTAATGCGCAGATAAACAAAGGCGAAACAATTAATAAAATTGTTGCGATTGTTGGAAATGAAGTGATTTTGAAATCCGACATTGACGGACAGATTGCTTATATGATGCTCAGAGATAAATCTGTAAATCCTAATGATCCTAAATTAATTAAAGAAGTTTTGGATGGAATGATCGATCAGCTATTGATAACAACAAAGGCAATCGAGGACTCGGTAACGGTTTCTGAAGATGAAATCACACAAAGATTGGATTTGCATATTCAATCAGAAATTCAACGATTTGGGTCCGAAAAGCGTGTTGAACAGGTTTACGGAATGTCTGTTGCAAGAATTAAAAGCGAAGTAAGAGACCAAATCAAAAATAATTTGCTTGCAAGAAGTTTGATTCAGAAAAAATTTGGTGAAGTTGCGGTTACAGGAACTGAAGTAAAAGAATTTTATGATAAATTCAAAGATAGTTTGCCTTCATTGCCCAAAATGGTAGAACTTTATCACATTGTTAAATTTGTGCAATCTCAAGCACAATCAAAAGAGCAAGTGCTCAATTTGGCGAAAGAAATACGTGATTCTATTATTAAGGGTGGAGATTTTGCTGTTTTTGCTAAAAATCATAGTGCAGATTTGAACACTGCCAAAGAGGGCGGAGAGCTTGGCTGGTTCGATAAAGGAAAATTACTGCCGGAATTCGAAAAAGTGGCATTCAATCTTAATATTAATGAAATTTCAAATCCTGTAGAAACACCTTTTGGATTTCACATTATTCAGACTTTAGAGAAAAAAGCAAATTCAATTCGTACTCGTCATATTTTATTTAAAATTGGACAATCTTCTGAAGATCAAGAAGTTGCAAAGAAAATTCTTTCTGATATGAAAAAAAGATACAAAGAAGGTGAAGCATTCGAAGAGCTTGCAAGAAAATTTTCAGACGAAAAAGAATCTCGCGGTTTTGGCGGTTTTGTTGGTAAAATTCCATTAACCGAAATTCCTGCCTCGATATCTTCAGTTGTTAGCAATATGAATGAAGGAGAGGTATCTGACCCAATTCCATATAATACTGACCCATTAAAACCTGCATTCCATGTTGTTTATAAGAAAAGGATAATTCCTGAAAGATTTCCAACTCTTGATAGCGATTACACTGAAATTGAACAGAAAGCAATAGAATACAAAAAATCAAAATTGTACTCAGATTGGCTAACTCAACTCAGAAAAGAAATGTATTGGGAAATCAAAAATTAATTTTGAGTACGTAAAAAAAATGAGTATTGACTTAGACAATATCGTGTTTAATGATAAATCAAATTGCCCAAATGAAGCAGATATAATGCTCACTTTGGGCAATGTTTTTGATTTATGGTCATCAATAAAAGATTATGCAAAATCAAAGAATGAAATATATTTTGAAGAATGGAAATATCCCGGGAAAAATTTTGGTTGGAGCTTGAGAATTAAAGATAAAAGACGAGTGATTATTTATCTAACTCCCAAAAATAATTCTTTTACAGTTGCATTTGTTTTTGGAGAAAAGGCATTCAATCACATTATGCAATCAGACATTTCTCATAGTATAAAAGAATCTCTATCATCAGCAAAAGTTTATGCCGAAGGCAGAGGTATTCGTATCGATATTAAAAAAAGTGAAGATGGTATTGATATTTTCAAATTGATTGATTTCAAAGCAATGTTTTAACGGGACAAAGATATGCCCGACAGTAGAATTAAGAAACTTGAATATTTCATTAAGAAAAAATTAGAGCATATTTTCGACAAGAAAACACCTCCAATTTTGATTGACAAAGCTCAAAATCTATTTAATTTCAATGATCCACAAAGAATTTTATTGCTAAGGCATGATAGAATTGGCGATGTTCTGATTTCAACTCCATTGATAAAGTTATTAAGGCAAAGATTTCCCAATTCGGAAATTGACATTCTTCTAAGTGAGAAGAATATTTCAGCAAAAAATGCTATCATTGACTCGATAAATACTATATATATTTATAAGAAAAATTTCTTTAAATTATTATTTCAATTGAGAAAACTACATAAAAGAAAGTATGATTTGGTGATTGATTTGTTTGATAATCAATCTGCAACTTCTGGGCTTTTGATTAAATTTATCGATCCACTCTATTCGCTTGGTCTTGATAAGGAAAATCGAAATATTTATTCTCACGTAGTACCATTGGAAGATAAAAGCAAGGTTCATATAGTTGAAAGAATTTTGAAATTATTATTGCCATTTGGGATCAATCCAAATCCTAAATCTTGCTTTCTTAATTACGAATTATGCGAAAATGATAAAATTGTGGCAACTGAAATGCTTGGAATAAAACAAAAATCTTTGCGTTTAGGCATTAATCTATCCGGCTCAAGTCCTGCAAAATATTGGGGAACCGAGAACTATATTTCATTTATTCAGAAAATCCAACAACTTCACCATGAATTTGAGGTGATTTTGTTTGCAATTCCTGAGTTGCAAGACATCAATATCATAATTGAAAAAACAAATGCAAAACTTGCTCCATTAAGCACTGATTTTCATCAATATGCCGCAATGCTTTCCACTTGCGATGCCATTATCTCTGTGGATACCTCTGCTGTACATTTAGCCGCATCGTTCCGCATTCCTTGTGTTGCATTGTATTCCATTGGAAACAGCGACCTACTGCCATGGTATCCATATAATTCGCCACACCATATTCTTACAACAAATGAGCCATTAGATCAAATCAAAGTGGATGATGTGCTAAATGTTTTAGAGGATTTATTATGAGAATTATGATTGTTCAATTGGGGAGAATTGGCGATTTGTTGTTGATTACCCCAATGTTTTCTGCTTTGAAAAAAAAATTTCCTGATTGCCAAATTGATGTTTTTGCCGGAAGAAATAATTATAAAATCATCGAGAATAATCCAAATTTGAACAAAATATTTATCTTTGAAAAGTCTTTTTTGGGTTATTTCAAAACAATTTATAATATTTTTATTAATAAATATAATTATTATATCGATCCAAAAGATCATTTCAGTACCGAAAGCAAAATTTTTGCAAAAATCAATCGCTCAAAGAACAAAATTGGATACAATTTAGGCAGAAATATTTTTAATATTGAAATTCCTGTGCCAAATAGACTGCTTCATCATTCGGAAATTGGCTTGAATTCATTGCTCCCATTGGGAATTAATTTGCCTGATAAATTAGCAAAGCCGGAATTGTTTATTAATGAAGTTAGCAATATTTATCTTGATAATTTTCTAAAAAAGAATAATATTTCAAATTATTTTGCGTTAAATTTATCAGCATCAACAACAGACAGAATGTGGGATAATGAGAAATGGAATAAACTTCTTAATTCAACAAAAAAGGAGAACGCAAATTTTTTGATTTGCAGTTCTCCCAAAGAAAAAAATCAGGCAATTGAATTAAGTAAGCGAATCTCTAATGCAATGTTTTTTCCAACTCGCGATATTAATGATGTTGTTGCATTAGTATCGAAATCAAATGCAGTAATCACACCGGATACCGCTCTTGTTCATATTTCTGCGGCTTTCAATAAACCACTTTTTGCTCTTTATAATGGAATTGAAGATGCATACTCTAAATTTTTTCCACTATCCGATTATTATATTTCAATCAAAGCTCCAATTGGTGACTTTGGCATCCAAAAAATTGACCTTGATTATGCTATTCAAAAACTAAATGAATTTTTCGAAAATATTACGAGGTTGTCTGATAAGAATATTTTTTGATAATTATTGTCAAACAAGGATGTTTGACCTACTATATTTATAAGAACTTAGTAGTACAAGCATCCTTGCTTGTAGCAGATATTTATACTTATTGGACAGCCAACTTCCAAAAAATTCAGAAAAATATCAATATCTATTTACTTTAATGCTGGAAAGTCCGCCATCAAGATTGATATTAACAAGATTTGAAGAATTCTGATAATTTTCTGTTGCAAACATTCCCGGCTTTAATTTTTTAAATCCGGCAAAATTTTTGTCGGATAAAGCAATGTCTGTATAGATAATACAACCTGAATCTTTAGGAATTTCGATTTCCATATTAGATGCACCTGTTGAAATATTTAGAGTAGTATTTTTGTATAAAGTTCCAATTTTCATATCTAAATCGATTGCGCCGGCATCCAAATTTAGTGTTTCCACCTTATGTTGGCTCAAATCAAGATTAATTTTTGCGGCACCGGCACTAATATTCATATTCCAAATAATATCCGGATTCAGATTAATTTTTGCAAATCTATTTGGATAATTTTTATCGATTTTAATTGAATTACCAGCTACTTCCAAATCAACATTTACTAAACTATCCACAACTTCCTGCTTCAAAATTGCTTTTGCTCCACCTGTAGAAACCATTATCAAGTCTTCGCAAGTACCACTAATATTAAAACTTCCTGCTCCACCATCAAAATTCAAATTCGAAACTTTGAATTTGCTATCCATTTTGAAATTCATTTTTTGTAAATCATAATCAGTTTCATTTATGGATGCTGTATCCTCCATTGGATTGTCCCCAATTTTGATATTCCAATCAATATCTTCTGTCCAATCGGTATTTATCAAACTGATAATAACCAGCGAGAGAAACACACCTGAAAGTCCTGACATTATCAATTTTAGAATATTTGGAATTTTCATAATTGAAATACCCCAAATTATCAGCAATATGGGCCAATAAACCCAAATTCTATCTATCGCAAAAGTTGCAATTTCCAAATTATCCAAGAGAAAAAATACACCTATTGAAATAAGAAATGCACCCCAAAAAATATTACCTGGCTTCATTGGCTTCACCTTTATTTTTCTTTTTGAATGCATTATAAAGTATAAACGAACCAAATGCAATCAACATAATGGGCCAAATGTGAACAAATTCAATGTCCGGCATTATATTATCAAGCAAAAACAGAACACCCATAAAAATCAAAATCGAACCAATAACAACTTTTCTATTATTCTTATTATCACTTATAATTTCATTTTCCACTTGCACATTTTGTTTGAATTCATAAGCATTAGTTTCAGGATTATAAACATATTCCGGCTCATCGAAAGTTTCTGGAATTATGATCCAGAGTGCTATATAAACAACAATCGAAAGCCCCCAGCCAAATGCCGAAATAATAAATATTGCCCTAACAATAACCGGATCTATATCGAAGTATTCGGCGATTCCACCAGCAACTCCACCTATCATCTTGCTTCTTCTGCTTCTAAATAATTGCTTTTTCATTTTATTTCATCCTTTATTTTCAATTTTCCAAATCAATTAACTACATTTTTCTATACGTATTTAGTTTCAAATTTGTTTCAAAATTTTTTCATTATGGAAAAAATGTGGAAAAAGTGTAGATTTTATTTGATAAATATGTTTCATATTTGTATTCAGATTTTTAGCAATTTTAAAAAAAGAAAAAATATATGGCAAAAAGAGGAGAGTCGAAATCTAATTCAAATATGAATTCTCAAGAATTGAAAAAAGCTCTTTCGAATATTGGTACGAGAATTCCACCACATTCTTTAGAAGCAGAAATTTCTGTGCTTGGCTCTATGATGCTTGATAAGAATGCTGTGGCAAAAACCTTAGAAATATTAACTGTGGAAAGTTTTTATAACGAAGCACATAAAATTATTTTTGAAGCAATGGTGAAAATGTATGAAAAGGGCATGACTATAGATTTTCTTACATTGATTGAAGAACTTAAATCCAGAGGAAAACTTGATACAATTGGCGGAGTTTTGTATTTAACTGAGATCAATTCGAGAATTCCAACATCGGTTTTTGTGGAGCAGCATTCAAGAATTATTCAAGAGAAATTTTTCAAACGTGCTTTAATAAATACTGCCGCCACCATTTTGGAGCGAGCTTATGATGATTCTTCGGATGCTTTGGAAGAGATTGATAAAGCCGAACGAAACATTTTTGAAATAGCGGAGCATAGATTAAAAAAATCATATACAGATCTTAAGCAACTTGCTTATGACACATATAGTTTGATTGAAAAATTGTCTCAACGAGATCAGAAAGATGTAAGTGGTGTTGCATCGGGCTTGAAGGATTTGGATATTCAAACAGGTGGCTTCCAAAAGTCAGATTTGATTATTATTGCGGCACGTCCATCTATGGGAAAAACTGCATTGGCACTGTCAATGGCTCGAAATATGGCAGTAGTATTCGAGAAGCCGGTAGCTTTTTTTTCTATAGAAATGGCAAGCGTCCAGCTTATGATTCGTTTATTGAGTTCGGAAGCAAGGATTGATCAGCAAAGAATGAGAATAGGAAAAATTAACGAAGATGAAAAGCGCGAAATAATTCGTTCACTTGGCAAACTCTCTAATACACCTATTTATATTGATGATTCGGCAAATTTAGGAATTCTTGAATTGCGTGCAAAATGCCGCAGATTGAAGTCCGAGCATAATATTGAAGCGGTTTTTGTGGATTATCTTCAATTGATAAGTTCACCAAAAGCCGAAAGTAGAGAGCGTGAAATTTCAATTATTTCTTCATCGTTAAAGCAAATTGCAAAGGAACTTGAAATACCGGTTATTGCATTGGCACAGTTGAATCGTAGTGTGGAAACGCGTACCGGAAGCAAGCGTCCAATGCTCTCCGACCTTCGTGAGTCCGGCTCAATAGAGCAAGACGCAGACGTTGTAATTTTTGTAAATAGACCTGAATTTTATGGGCAGAAATTATATGAAGATGATGTTCCAACAGAAGGAACAGCCGAATTGATTATCGGTAAGCAAAGAAACGGTCCAACTGGCACCGTTCGAGTTGGTTTCCAAAAAAATTATGCGCGCTTCGAAAATCTTGCATATCAATTTCATAATGATGATGAAGTTCCTAATCAACCTAATGAAGATATTCGCTTAGATCCGGAATTCGATGATGATGAACCATTTTAATTAATTTTAATTATAAATTTATTGAAGAATAGAATCAAGATAGGGGATATAGGACAATTTTTTTCATTTGCAGTTTAACTTTTGTAACAGTTAAATTCATCATACATCAATGGCAGTCATTTCAAAAAATGGTGGGAAATCCATTTAAAAATTCACGTATAATTATGGATTTCTCACTACGCTCGATATTTTCATTTTCAGGAAAATAGCCAAATTAAACATACTCCAAATTATAAGCCTAAGCATCAGATATTATAATTGTTGAATAATTTACACACAAATCAAAAAAATTCTTCATAAATATTAACGGTATTGATATTTTCTTAAGCTATTACGTGAATAATTTATATTTTATTTGGCATATTTGTAACAATATATTAAATTGCATTTGATTTTATGCGATTTTTTTATAATTTAAATTTTTTTGAAAATTAAGGTGAATTATGCCACACACAAGAGAGTTGATCGACAAAGTTACTGGGCATTATGGAGCAAATCGAGAAGCATTGCTCCCGATTTTACAGGAAATTCAGCGTAATGAACAGTATTTATCTGATGAGGCAATGGTTGAAGTTGCCAAAACGCTTGACATTTCTTCTGCCGATGTTTACGGTAAAGCTACTTTCTATTCATTTTTGGATACTATTCCTCGCGGAAAATATGTGATAAGAGTGTGCAAAACCATTGTTTGTGATATGCATAATAAAAATAAAATTATCGAAACAATAGAAAATTTACTCAAAATCAAAGTTGGCGAAACCACTCTGAATCGCAAGTTTTCTTTGCTATATACCAATTGTTTGGGATGGTGCCATAAAGGACCGGCTATGCTTATCAATGACGATGTTTATACAGAACTTACTCCAGAAAAAGTAAGAGATATTATCAGAGAATATAAAAATAAACCATAAACATAGGAGCAAAAAATTATGGCTGAAAGACTTCAGAGACTCGATATGATTTTAGGCACTTATTCGCCTGAAAAATATAAAATTTTGGAGAAAAATCTCTCCAGACCTAAAAATGAAATAATTAAAGATTTGATAGATTCAGGATTAAAAGGACGCGGTGGTGCAGGATTTCTTACCGGTTTGAAATGGAAATATGCCGCTATGGCTGAAGGAGAGCAGAAATTTGTTATTTGTAATGCAGACGAAGGCGAGCCCGGAACATTCAAAGACAGAGAAATTCTTTCAAAAGTTCCTCGAAAAGTATTGTCAGGTATGGGGATTTGTGCTTATGTTATTGGTGCAAACAAGGGATATATCTATTTGCGTGGAGAATATAAATTTCTTGTTCCTCAATTGCAAAAAGAAATTGATGAATTTCATGTTTATTGCGATATTCATAATTTGAAATTTAGAGTGGAAATCTTTCTTGGAAGCGGCGCCTATGTTTGCGGCGAGGAAACCGCACTTCTAAATTCTATAGAAGGAAAGCGTGGCGAGCCAAGAAACAAGCCACCATTTCCAACAAATATTGGTTTATTTGGCTGTCCAACAGTTATCAATAATGTAGAAACATTAGTTTCTGCAATGACTGTATGCAACATTGGACCTGATGAATTCAAAAAATTGGGTATTCAAGATTCACACGGTTCCAAGCTTTTCTCAATTTCAGGCGATACTCCAAAACCGGGGATATACGACTTGGAATTCGGCTTATCTCTTGATGAATTTGTGCGTGAATTTGGCGATGGCGATACAAAAGCAGTCCAAGTTGGAGGTGCATCCGGATTTTGCGTTCCAAGAAAAAAATTCAGTCAAACCACGCTCGGCTTCAAAGGCGGTTTATCTGGAGATAATCTTCCAACTGGTGGGTCGATGATGATTTTTAATTCAACTCGCTCAATGTATCACGTTTTGGAAAATTATCTTGAATTTTTCGAAGAAGAATCATGCGGACAATGCACGCCTTGCAGAATTGGCTGTCAGCAACTAAAAAAAGGAATTGATGCAGTTAAACGCGGAATCAAACCACCTGAATATCTTGAGCAATTATTATCTTTAACCGAAACTATGAAAATTACTGCAAAATGCGGACTTGGGCAATCAGTTGCAAATTCTTTCTCATCAATTGTTGAGAATTTCCGCGAAGAAATGATTTACTAAATTTTGTCTAATTAATTCAAGAAAAATAAAATGGAAAATATAATCAGCTTAACTATAAATGGTATAGATGTAAGCGTCAGCAAGGGAACTTCAATTCTTGAAGCGGCAAAAAAAGTAAACATCAGAATACCAACTCTATGCTATCATGAAGATTTGTGCGTTGCAGGAAATTGTCGCGTTTGCGTTGTTGAGGCAGAAGGATATCGTACTTTGCTTGCATCTTGTGCCACTCCTTGCGAGCAAGATATGAAAATCAAAACTAATACTCCAAAAGTTCGAAATGCAAGAAAAGATTTGATAGCATTGCTTGTTTCGGAGCATAATACACAATGTACAACTTGCTATCGCTCCACTAATTGCGAACTTCAGCAACTTGCTTCCGAATATAATATCGACAACGACAGATATTTGAGCATTCTGAACCCAGAAAATCTAAAAATTGATAAATCATCATGGTCTATAGAAAAAGATGACTCAAAATGTGTTCGCTGTCAGAGATGCGTTCGTACCTGTGCCGAACTTCAGCATGTGAATGCAATTACAGTTGCAAACAAGGGCAAAGATATGAAAATATCTACATTTATGGATTTGCCATTGAATGAAGTTGTGTGTGTGAATTGCGGTCAGTGCGTTATTCACTGCCCAACTGGTGCACTAACCGAAAGACGTTACTATGACGACATTTGGAATGCAATTGGTGATGAAAAGAAATATGTTGTGATTAATACAGCACCTTCTGTTCGTGTAGCAATTGGTGAAATGCTCGGCTATCCTCCGGGAACAAGAGTTACCGGAAAAATGGTTGCCGCATTGAAAAAAATCGGGTTCAATTCTGTGCTTGATACCAACTATACTGCAGACTTGACAATTGTGGAAGAAGGAACCGAACTTTTGATGAGATTGAAAAAAGCATTAGTCGAAAAGGAAGAAGTTTCTTTGCCAATGATTACTTCCTGCTCTCCGGGATGGGTGAAGTTTATCGAACACATGTATCCAGATAAATTAGGGCATTTATCATCTTGCAAATCACCTCAGCAAATGTTTGGCGCCCTTGCAAAAACATATTTTGCTGAAAAAATTGGTGTTGATCCTGAAAATATAGTTAGTGTTGCCGCAATGCCTTGTGCCGCAAAGAAATTCGAGGCAAATCGCCCTGAAATGAAATCAAGTGGTTATCAAGATATTGATGCAGGTCTTACAACTCGCGAAATTGGACACATGATCAAGCAAGCGGGAATTGATTTTGGCGAATTAAACGAAGGCGATTTTGATAGTATTATGGGCGATTCGACTGGTGCGGCAGTGATATTTGGTGCTACTGGCGGAGTTATGGAAGCGGCTTTGCGTACTGCTTATGAAATTGTAACAGGCAGAGATGTTCCATTCGATAGATTGAATATAACACCTGTTCGTGGTTTGGAAGGCATCAAGGAAGCTTCAATTATGATTGAAGATTGCTTGCCGGAATGGAGTTTTTTGAATGGAGTAGAATTAAGAATTGCAGTAGCTCATGGTTTGAAAAATGCAAGAGTGATTATGGACCAAATTGCCGCAGGCACTTCTCCATATCATTTTATTGAAGTGATGGCATGTCCGGGCGGATGTATTGGTGGAGGCGGTCAGCCAATTCCAACAAATGATGAAGTTCGCAAAAAAAGAATTCAGGCAATTTACGAAGAAGATGCCGGAATGCCT
>JANJUO010000474.1 GCA_024710535.1 bacterium | reverse complement strand
GTAGGCGAGAAATCCAAAATTAACTTACTTAATGAAATATAGATTTTTCATCTTTGGATTGATATAGCGCACTGCAAGTAATGCTATTCTGAAAGATGTGAATATTCCAACCAATATTCGAGAAGGGGAATCGTAACAAACTCTGTTATTATTGAATTAAAAAAATTATATTATGAAATTTTAGAAAACATTTGTTATTTTAGTGTTTTGAATTTGTGGAATGATTATGAAAATTACTGATTTTATTGCTAAATATTATTATTTGATAATACCTGTATTTCTATTTGTATTATTTTTGCAGACATCTGATTTTGGGCTCGTTGGTTTTGAAGATAAAGTTCTATTGCAAAGTAGTTTTTCGAGAATTGCTACCTCCGATAGAATGGGTAGCGAACTAATTCGTTCGTATTTGGAAACAGATAATTACCGCCCAATTACAAACCTATATTATTGGAGTGTTGCACAAGTTGCGGGAAACAATAGCCTTGTATTCAGAACTTTCAACTTCCTGCTTTTATCATTAATATCAATTTTGCTTGTAAGTGTTTTCAAAATATTCAAATTCAGCAAAAAAACATCTGTAATTTCTTCAATTTTACTGACAATTCATCCTGTTTTATTTGCTTCAATGGGCTGGATTCCTTCAAGTTCGATACTTTTATCTGCACTTTTTGGATTATTGTCTGTTTGGATTTACTATTATTATTTACAAAAATCAGATGGATTTCTACTTTTTTTGCATTTCATCTCGGTTTTTATGGCAATTGGCTCTCATGAAAGTGCTTTTGTAATTCCATTTATTTTAGCGGCTTGGATGTTTTTCACGAAAGAAAAAAAGGTTAGTCTTTCGCAAAAAATTCAATCAGGAATCAGTTGGATTTCAGCAATTGCACTATATTTTTTGATGATGAGCAAATCCACTTTTGGCTTGGAAGTATCTTCGATAAAATTCGAAAATATATTTATTAATTTGCAATTATTGCCAGAGATTGTTTCTAATTTCTTTGCACCAGTTAATTTGCCGGTACTCGCTTCTTTTTCGAGTTTCAAATCATTGATTGGGCTGTTTGTGATTGCTTTGTTGATTGTGATTGGCAAATTCAATAATATTTTAAATACTTTCCAATCAAAAATGTCGCTTATATGGCTGATTTTATCAACTATTCCTTTTATGTTGATAATTCCTTTCAATGCTTATAATTTTTATGATTATCAATATATTTGGGGATTTTTTGCCTCAATTGGATTGATGATTTATTTGGCTCAATTGATTGAAAAGATTGACTTCAAAAATAAAATGTATTCTGTTGGGTTTATCGTTGTTTTGATGGCAATCTCTTTTTTGAGCTTTTATAATGTAAAAAATTACCAAAGTGAAAAAGAATTCTATCTCAACGCAAACAAACACAATCCCGGACAAGCAAAAATTTTATTAAATTTATTTGAAATTTACAATCAAAGCAATGAATTTTCATCTGCCGAAAAATTTCTAAAGAAAGCAAGCGAACTTAAATTGAAAGATGAAAACCAGAAAATGGAAATTCTTTTCAAATTAAGTGAATTATATTTGAATCAAAATAGAATTGATGAATCAATTGAAGTTCTAAAAAAATTGGTCAAGGAATACGATAATTTTACTGCGGTTTATCAAATTGTTAGTTTGTATCTCCAAACCGGCAAAGTGGTTGAAGCAAACGAACTTGCAAAATCTCAAATACGTAATGAAGATGAAAAAGTAAAAATTCTTAAAATATATGACATTTGGGCAAAGAATTACCATAAAAACAAAGATAATGTTACTATGATGAATATTATGAAAGGCGTTTTGGTATTCGATCCAAATAATTTGGAAGTTGTGAATTACATTCTAAAAACTTACATCCAACTTTACGAAGAAAGCAAAGCCGAATTTTTAACCGAAAAAATCAAATTCTACATAAATGAAAGAAATAGAATTCTTGCTGAAACGAAAGTGGCAGATACCAAGTAAAAAGAATAATCATTATAATTGATAATTTTTGTTCTCTCAGTTGTTGCGATAGACACATTCTTGATAGTCTGTTGCAACAATAGACGGAACGGTACTTCTTGATTTCTCGCCTACGGCATCGAAATGACGGACTTCTTTTACTAATGTCATTCCGAAAGAATTGAGGAATCCAGCACTTTTTCTATTATATTTATTCCATCAGTTGTTAAAATCGACACCTTGAATTTTTGGGACATCTCGTCTTCGGTTCGTAAAGGCAGTTTGCGATATTCATATTTTATTTGACCACGATATTCAATTTCTTTTATGCTAACAATATAAAAAGTCCGGCAATTGTTTCGTCAAATTGTCGGACATTAATTTACCAAATTATATGAAAATTAATCGTTTGGAACAACTTCAACAATGACCGAATTTTTATCTTCAATAAATCGCTCACATAGATTTTGAATATCCTTGTTTGAAACACTCATATAATTATCCAGTAATGAATAATATCTTTCAGGATTATTCCAAAACAATGTTTGATTCCCAACATTATCTGCAATTCCGGATGAATACAAAATTTCATTTGCCGCATTTGCAATTATCTGATTTTTTGATTTAGTTAAATGCTTTTCGTCTATGCCGTTTTTGATTATATCATAAACTGAATTTCGCAAAATTTCAGTCAAATCTGAGGCACTTGTTTCAGGAGAATTCGCTAACGCATATACTGTCAATAGCGAAGTATGCTCGCGTTTATCGGTATAGGCACCAATTTGAGAGGCAATTTGCTTATCATAAACAAGCATATTATAAAGCAATGAACTTTTTCCCATACCAAGTATATTCGAAAATACATCAAGAGCAAAACTCGAATCATCAGAAATGCCACCAGTATGGAATGATAGAAATGATGCAGAAAGTGGCACATTATCGTTGAAAGAGCTCCTTACTCCGCCTTTTTTGTACTCCTCCTGAAAAATAGTTTCTGGTTTTGGAGGAGCATCTTTTCTGATATTGAAATATTTCTCAACAAGATTGAATGTTTCGTCACTTTTGATCTTTCCAGCAATCACAAGGCAAGCATTATCCGGTCTGTAGAAATTATTGAAAAATGATTGCACATCGTTCAAAGTACTATTTGCTACATCTTCTTTACTGCCGTGAACCTCCCATGAATAAGAGCATTTTTCATCATAAGCAGATTCAGCAAGCTTTTCTCGCCAAATGCCGTAGGGCTGGTTTTCTACAGTTTGCTTGATTTCTTCGATAACCACTTTTTGCTGATTATAAAGTGCTTCCTGATTTATGTCAGAAAAAAACATTCTATCGGATTCGAGCCATAAGCCAAGTTCTAATTGATGCATTGGCAATGTCATCGTATAAGCAGTGAAATCATAAGTTGTATATGCATTATTTGTTCCGCCGGCAGTCGAGCAAATTTTATCGAATTGCCCTTTGGGAACATGCTTTGAGCCCTCAAACATCAAGTGCTCAAAAAGATGAGCAAATCCAGTTTTGCCGTGAACTTCATTTTTGGAGCCAACTTTATAAGATAAATTCAGACTCACAATCGGTGAATTTGGCATTTCCACCAAAACCACATCTAATCCATTATCCAAAGTTCGTCTATTTATCGGGATATATTTTCTTAAATCGAGCGACATATTTTTTTCTTAATAATTATATAAAATATCATTTTTGATTTTTTGGGAAACAGTTTCATTTTTGAAAATTTCTACTAATTCAAATGCAAAATCGAATGTTGTTCCGGCTCCACGACTTGTTATCAAATTGCCGTCTATAACTACATTTTCAGGAGAATACATATAATCTTGAAATTGATTTTCAACTGAAGGATGACTTGTCAGCATTGCGTTTTTTTCTAAAAGATTCATATTGTTTAGCACCAATGGTGCGGCACAAATTGCACCGATTGTTGAATTTTTATTATTTTGGATAATTTTTTTTAACGTTTCAGATTTCGACAAATTATTCACTCCGGCAAGACCACCGGGAATTATAATTGCCAAAAATTGCTCGTCGCAAACATCGTTTATTAATTTATCAGGCAGAATTTTTACATTTCGTGAGCATGTAATTTCATTATATTCGCCTGCAATCACAACATCAAGATCGGCTCTTCGCAAAATATCGACAATAATCACCGCTTCCATTTCTTCGGTACCATTAGAAATTGGCACCAAAATTTCATTTTTCATATTAATTCATAGCGTTAAATTTGAAAAACTTATTAACTGAAAAATCTAATAAATATTTTAAATTTGATTTATAATAGTGATTTATAATACAAATTCTTATTTAAATTGCTTCTAAATTTTCTTTTGCTTATTTCCAAAAAAAAATATTTGGAATTACAAAATTAAACAATAAGTTTGCTTTTTTATTTCTTCAATAATTAAAGAAGTGATTGTTATGAAAACAGCCCTAATTATTATGTTTCTTATTTTGAGCATATTTGTTCAAAATGCAATTTCAAAACCTGAAAAACCACAGGTGATCGGCGGTTTTACAAAATGCGAGGTAACAGAAATACGATATAAGCCTGCCGGCTCAAACAAAATCGAATCAAAAACAAAAATTAACACAATAATTTATGATGAAAATGGAAATACTATTGAAGTGAATGACTATGACAAGGGAAAAATTTCCTATACAAGCAAAGTCAAAAACAAATATAATGACAAAAAATTAGTGATCGAATCCGAATATTATGACAAAGATGGAAAAATATTTCTAAAAAATACTTACGAATATGATAAAAATCTAAATAAAATTGCATCTCATACATTTAATCAGAAAAATGAAGAAAGCTCTTCGGTTAAATATATTTATGATAAAAATGATTTTCTTACCAAAGAAATTTATTATAACCGAGAAAATAAAAAAGATGTATTTACAAATTCAAATACATTGAAAAATGATAAATTTGGAAATCGTATCGAAGAAATTAATGAGCAAATTAGTGGTAGCAAGTCAACAGTAACTTATGAATATAAATATGACAGTAAAAATAATATTATTCGAGAAGTGAGAACAAGTTTTGATAATTACAAATTTATTAGAGAATATAAATATGATGAGTTTGGGAATATGATAGAAACGCATTACTTTGATGATAATGGCAAACTTGCTATGATTGTTAAATATGAATACTCGAAAAAATAGCAATTATATTTGTTAATTTTTGATTTCTTTGTTATTTGATAGAAAAATCGTTCATCTTATCAAGTTACAAAAATTTACAAAATGAAAAATCTTTGAAAATCCATACCGGAATTTCAAGAAATATTAATGATTTTAATTAATCATAATAATTAAAAAGATTCGAATTGAC
>JANJUO010000424.1 GCA_024710535.1 bacterium | reverse complement strand
CACAGCCGGTGCGGGTGGTGCGATTTTCGTTGATGGTAATGCAAGCACAATGCTTTCACCAATCATTGGTGGTAGTGATTCATATTATCAATCAAGAGATTATGGTTTTGATATTCAATTCAAAAACAACCATGCATTAACTTTTGGTGGTGCGATCTTAACTAAGAGAAACACTTTAATCAATGGTGCAGGTGGATTTGATCCAATGGCTGTTGAACCAGAAAACTTGAGAGATTTATATAGCGATATTTATTTCATTTTATTTGAAAATAATACAGCTGGTTTCTCCGGTGGTGCATTAGATATTCGTATTCCAAGTGCATATCCTGCAGTTGGTCAAAACCAAAGAGCAGTACATATAGTTAGAACTAAATTCCAAACTAATACTGTTGGTGAAAACATAAGTGGCGACGCAATCAATGAAATCAGAGGTGGCGGTGCTATCTATTCAGTAAATGCTGATTTAAGTTTGATGAAAGCTGTTGAATTCTTATCAAATACAGTTAAAAATGGTAATGGTGGCGCGATTGCTACTGTATTGCCAAATCCAACTGCTAAAAGATATTACTTAACAGATGTTGATCATGCTGATTTTGATGCAACTACTTTATACAATAATATCTATCATTCAAAAGATGATTTATTTAATGGCGTTAAAGAAAATAAATTTACAACAAGAATGTTGACTAAATTTATTGACAATAAAGTTTCTGTTGATCCTGAAGTTTTAACTAAATGGAATGGTTCTGGAACTACTCAAATTGGTAAAGGTACTTTGCCAACTACTTTGAGAATTCATGGAACTAAATGGATTGATGCAAATAATGGTTTTGCAGTTGGTTATGACGGTTTGATGATTAGATTATCAAACGGTGGTGCTAATTGGACTTATGTTGCAACTCCATCTCCTTATAGATTCAGAGATATTGAATTCCCAACTCCTACAATTGGTTTTGCTGCCGGTGATCGTGGCGTTGTGATTAAAACTGTAAATGGTGGTACAACTTGGACTATGCTTTCAACAGGTACAACTGCTGAAATTATGGACATTTATTTCTTCAGTTCACAAATTGGCTGGGCAGTAACTGCTGACGGTAATATTTTGAAAACTGATAATGGTGGTACTACTTGGACTTCTCAATTAGATTCTAAATTAGGCATTAGCTTAAATTCAATTTATTTCACAAGTTCAGAAGCAGGTTATGCTGTTGGTAACAATGGAAATATTTGGTTTACTACTAATGGTAAAACTTGGAGCAAGAGACCTGTTAATGGTTTGTCTGCAAAATTGAATGAAGTATATTTCAAAAATGCTACTCATGGCTACGCAGTTGGTGATGGTGGTGTAATGGTTTATACTACAAATTCAGGTGCTACTTGGGACTTTATGAACTTAGGAAAAACAGCTAACTTGTTTGGTATGTACTTCTATGGTCAAAATGAAGGTTATATCGTTGGTTCAGGTGGTTTAACTATGAAAACAGTTGATGGCGGTGCTAATTGGGCTGCTTTGACTTCAGCAACTACTTATTCAATTTATGACATTTATTTTGCAACTCCAACAACTGGTTATTTAGTTGGCGATGCTGGTATGATTAAGAAAACAGTTGACGGTGGTACTACTTGGACTCTTGTTGAGCCAAAAGATAAAGCATATCAAGATGTTGTTCGCAGAAACAGAGATACTTATTTACCAGAAAATGGTGTAGGTCTTGGTGGTGCGATTTATATTCTTGACAGTGTATCTGTATCTCATTGGGCAAGCAGAAACGATTCTACTTTCTTCAACAGAGTTAGATTCCAAAATAACGAAGCTCAAACAGGTTCTGCAATTTATTCAGATAACTATGATTTGAAACTTATTTTTAACCGTTCATTAGTTCATGGCAACATTGCTCATTCAACAATTGGAATGGAACAAAATGTTATTACAGGTCCGGTTAAAACAGTAAATGGTGCAATTACTAAAAATGAAGCTTCAAGCGACTTAGTAGCTGCAACTATTTATGGTGAAGTACAAGGTCCTATTCCTTCATACAAATTCTCAGAAGCTGCAAACTCAATGTATCATAACAGTGCTCGTTTCTTGATTAGATTACCTGATGCTCCAAACTCAAAAGGTATCTTAGCTGGAACAACCGGTATTGGTTTTGGTGGTACTGATACATTACGTGGCAACTATTGGGGTGTTACTGAATCTAATGTTAATTTTGCATTACCACATATTTCAGGTAATCCACAATCTACAGATATTGAAACATTCTTCGTTGACGGTGATGGTCAAAATTGGATTAAATTCTTGTATCCTGAATTGGTTAACCCAACTCCAGCAGATCCAAGATTACAAGGTCCATTTGAATCATTAGAAAGAAGAGATGTTGTATATGTTCCTGTATTGTTAGAAAACGATGCTACAGATGATACTAAACCAGGTGCTTTGAGTATTCCTGAAAAATTAGTATTCTCTGGTCATATCTATGATATTTATGACAAAGGTACAGACATTAAAACTGCTGACTACTCAAAAAGAAGAATGAGCCCAATTGAAGATTATGCAGTTGGTATTCCTCCTTATGTTAAAGTTATTAGCAAACCAGGTCAACCATCAAATGGTAAACACATCAGACGTTGGGTTCGTAATCCTTATGATGTTGAAGCTACAAAAACTGATGGTACATTAATGTATCCAAGTATTGCTGCAGTTCAATCAGAATTCAAAGCTGATAAAGATGGTAATTATTATCATCCAATTGGTTATCCATTATACTTAGAAGCTGAAGTAAACTATAATAGTTTATTAAAAGAATATAGCAATAATGATATTACTTTGGAAAATAATACTGTATTCTTTGTAATTAACTTGAAAACAGGTGATTTTGTTCGTGCAAATCTTTCACAAGTAAGTGAAGTTGCTCCTACAAATGAATTGTTCCGTGGTGTTATTGAATTAGTTCCAGACTCAGCATTCCGTGCAAATCCTTCATTACGTCGTACTGCTGAAGGTTTGGCAAACTTGCCAGGTACTGCAAAAGAAATTCTTGATAGCTTACGTCGTAATGCTTATAAAGAAGATGCTGCAGCACTTGCCGGAAGACGTTATACTACAAATTATTTAGATTATGATATTTTTAGAAATAATTTATTTAGCAATCAAACTATGCCAAATTCACAACAATATGGTGCTAATAATTTAGTTACATATTTTGGTGGTGAAAGATACCGTTCATTGCCGGTAAGAGAAGGTGACTCTTTACTTATCGTTTCAAGAACAGCTTTATGGCAAGCTGATGACATTAATCAAGTTGATGATGTATTCAAAAAAGGTTTATTGTTAAGAATTACAGGATCTACATTACCTCCACAATTTACTGGTGATATTGTTAAGATTCAAACTGACACTATAAAGAGAATGCTTCCTTCAGAAGATAATCCTGATGTAAAAGAAGAAGTTATTATTACTGAATTCTTGAATAAAGTATTCGTAACAGAAGATAGAGAATATCCTGGCACATTTAGCGAAGGTAGAAGACACATAATTGACGTTACAGGTATCGATTCAAATATGTTCTATGATCCAAGAGCAATCATTGATCCAAAGAACTATACAAGATTAGATTATACTTGGTATGTTGATCCTTCAACTGGTTTGAGCAAATGGTTAGTATTCAATAGAATTTATGCAGACAAAGCTGAAAAAGCTGGTGCTAAAGGTTACTTGCAATTAGCAGGTCGTCCAATTAACCCATTCGTTGTTCCTGGTGGTGAAGATATTACTGTGTTTATCAAAAATTATCCTCCACACATTAGAACAATTGATTCATTAAGAAATCTTCCTGATGGCTTACGTCCAAGCGAAGAAGAAATATCAAAATGGATTGAAACTTTCCCACAATATTTTGGTGCGGAAATGTACGATACTGAAAATGCAAGATTCTTACAACAAGATACTTTAAATGTAGGTAGAGATTTTACTACTTCACATACATTCAAAATCTTTGTTGTTGATAGCATTCCTGTATTTATTCCAGATGATGCTCCAGAAGAAACTATTTTCTGGCAAAATGATCCAGCAAGAGAATATGTAGTTTACAAACCTACAGTTGTAACTTGTGGATTTACAAGAGATGGCAGACTTCGTGCTAACTTAACTGATAAATTAAGATTCCAATTAGACATCAATACAACTGATGAAATGGAAGATAATTCTGACTATGTAAAATCAATTAATTGGGATTACCGTTATGGTAAAACTGCTTATGGTTTCTTGAATACTGCAGTTAGAATGAATCCTGATGAAGTAGTTGAATTTGATACATTAAACGGAACTACTATTGTACAAACAAGACCAACTTGGATGGCTGCAGATTATATTCATAAACATGGCTTTGATAATAACAAAGATCAATTTATGTCTGACTTCACATCATTAGGTCAGTTGAACGTTAGAATCGATGGCAGTGTTGCTCGTAGCATATTATTACCAAACCCACAATATAATAAATATTTGAATGATGATACATTATTCACAGTTATTGTAAATGACGGTCACGGTGGTGTTGCAAGCAAACAATATAAAGTATTTGTTAACGTAGTTCCAGAAATTGTAACTGCTGAACAATTACCAGATGCTTATGAAGATTTTGATTATAACCCAACATTATTAGATTCAACAAGAATGGTTAAAGTTTTTGATCCTAATACAGAACAAAAACATACTTTCGAATTAATCTATATTGATGAAACAAGAAATTCAATTAAAATAGACCCATGTTACGATGAAGCTGGTACAATTGACCTTACTTCATTGAAAACTACGCCAAAATGGTTGAAAATCAATAGCGAAACAGGTATTTTATATGGAACTCCTGGTGTTAATGACAATACTAACGAAGCTTTGATTACTGTTGTTGCAAAAGACGAAGATGGCTTATCTACTTATAAAGTATTTAAGATGAGAGTTTATGGTGTTAACCATGATCCAGACATCACTTTTGCTCCAATGTCAGATTGTATTGATCCTAATGGTTCATGGTCTAAATCAATTAAAGTTAAAGATATTGACTTATTGAGAAAGAATCCAGTTGAAATTCTTACAATTACTATCGTTGATGCAGTTGGCAAGCCAATGACTGAATTTGCTGCTACTCCAAATGTAATTAAAGGTGGATTAGAAGTTTCTGAAGCTACTTTTGTATTATCAAAAGTTGGTACAATCAATGCTAACGGTGCAATTATTGTTTATGTTATTGTTGAAGATAATTCAAAGAGAAGAGACACTGTTGCAATTAAATTGAACATCTCTGCTCCAACACAATTTACTTCAGTTGTAAGAGTTACAAATAATAAAGGTGCATTCCAAGATTTGATCTGGGGTACATCAGATTATCAAGATGTAACTACTGGTGATGGTATTGATCAATCAGCAATTGGTACATTAGACTATAGTGTATGCGAATTGGAATTACCTCCAGTTCCATTCAAAGACGTATTTGATGCTCGTTGGAATATCCCAAGTACTTATGGTACATTGAGAAATATATTCCCAACTGCTAAAAATGGCGTTATAAACAATGATTACAGATATAAAGCACAGTTCCAACCAGGTGGCGTTGATGCGGGTGGTTCACCATTATTCCCAATTTACATTTCATGGAATAAATCAACAGTACCAGCAAAAACTGATGCACAGAAAAATCCAGCAGGTTCATCATGGTATATCAAAGATTATACTTCAAATGGTAACTTGTTTAGATATAATATGAGAACTCCTGAACCATTCAATTTTGGTGGTATCAATTTAACAATCGTTGGTGATAGTGTAACTATGAGATTAGACAATCCACAGATTGACGGTTTCATTATTCAATATGACTGGTCATCAGACGTTGTTGATGTTGCCTCTGAAGCAACTGCTACAAGAATTGCAAATGTTTCACCAAATCCTGTTTCAGCAAGTTCAGTTGTAACATTTGAATTACTTGCTACTACTTATGCTAAATTACAAGTTGTTGATAATTTAGGAAATGTAGTTGCAATTATTGCAGAAAACAGCTTCAACGCTGGAACTTATAAAGTAGAATGGAATGGTACAGATAATAACGGTAACGCATTGTCAAGCGGACAATATACAATTAGATTAGTAACCAACGAAATGATTTCAACTTATCCGGTTGTTATTGTTAAGTAAATTATTAAAACGGGACGTTAATTTCGGTTAGCGTCCCA
>JANJUO010000319.1 GCA_024710535.1 bacterium | reverse complement strand
AAGAAGAAATCGAAAATAGATTTAATTGATTTTGATATAGAGATCGTAGAATTTTGCTTTTTTTTATAATCAATGGCAATTTTGCGTCTATTGATACTGATAATTATTACGTTAGACAAATTTGCTTAGCGAAATTTATTGACAATTTCTCTTTATTATTGAAGATGGTATTCCCATAATTCATGCGCATATTATTACATATAATTCATTCAAAAAATTTATATCAAATATTATTATATTTTTTTAATATTTTTTGCATTTTATTTTCATCAATTAAAAAATATTTATATATTTGTGTTTTTGAATGAGATAAATTAATATGGATATTGCAATTATAGGTGGTGGAGCGGCAGGATTCTTTGCCGCAATTACAGCAAAAGAACAGCATCCTTTTGCAAATGTTACAATATTCGAGAAAACCAACCGATTGCTCGCAAAGGTAAAAATGTCCGGTGGTGGCAGATGTAATTTAACCAATGCTTGCGATTCGATTGATGAATTTGTTGAGGCATATCCTCGTGGCAAAAGGTTGATGAAAAAATTGATGTATAGTTTCAGTAACAAACACACAATGAATTGGTTTATTGCTCGTGGCGTTCCATTAGTCACTCAGTCCGATAATTGTATATTTCCGCAATCTCAAAATTCAGAAAGTATAGTCGATTGCTTATTCGAAGAAGTAAATAAACTTAGAATAAAAGTTAAATTAGCCAAAACTATTAAAGAAATTTCAAAAAAAGATAATAAAATCAAAATACTATTCGATAATACAAAAAATGAATATTTATTCGATAAAGTTATTATTGCAACTGGTGGCTCTCCCAAAAGAGATGGCTTATTATGGCTCGAAAATTTAGGTCATACAATATCGGATCCGGTACCTTCCCTTTTTACATTCAAAATTCAGAGAGATGAAATTTCAAAATTACAGGGAATTGTTATTCCGGATGCAATTTGCTCGATTCAATCTACCAATTTAGTTAGTTCGGATGCTTTGCTGATAACAGATTGGGGATTTAGCGGTCCGACAATTCTTAAATTATCATCTTATGGTGCAAGAATTCTAAATGAAATGAATTACAATTTTACATTGAGAATAAATTGGAGCGGGGTTAAGGATTATAATCAGATAAAAGAATATATTATTCAAATTAAAAATGAAGAAAGTGCTAAGCAAATCAATAATTTCCGCCCATATAATTTCCCAACAAGACTTTGGGTATATCTTATAAATAAAGCAAATCTGAATCCTTCAAAAAAATGGATAGAAGCTACACAATCAGACGTCAACAAACTTAGCTCAATTATAGCAAATGATACTTATCAAATCACCGGAAGAGCAAAATTTAAAGAAGAATTTGTTACTTGCGGCGGAGTCAGTTTAAATAATATCAATCCAAATACGCTCGAAAGTAAGAAATTCAAAAATATGTATTTTGCAGGTGAAGTACTTGATATTGATGGAATTACCGGCGGATATAATTTGCAGGCAGCTTGGACCACCGGCTATATTGCAGGGTTGTTGAAATAATAGCAACTTCATTATAAATAAGAAAAAAAATATACTTGTTCAGAAAACAAATATTTATATGATTATAAGTCATTTTCTTTTGGATAATTTTCACATTAATTGTGCCACTATATCCGAGTAAATTACAATTTTTCTTTTAATTTTCGAATATTTCTGTCAATGCCAATGCAATTCTATCTACTGGTATAAGATTGATTTTGATTTTTTTTAAAATTTTATTAAAACTTAATTTTGGTAATATCACATGCTCAAATCCAAGTTTTTCTGCTTCCGAAATTCGCTGTTCAATATTTGAAATAGAACGAACTTCTCCTGTTAATCCAATTTCACCGATGATAACCATCTTTTTCCTAATTGGTAAATCTCTAAATGAACTTACAATGGCAGATGCAATTCCCAAATCTACAGATGGGTCATTCAGATAGACACCACCTGCAACATTTACAAATATATCATTCTGACGAAATTGCACTCCAATACGCTTCTCCAAAACTGCAAGTATCATCTGCAATCTTCGGTTGTCGAAGCCATTTGATGTTCTTTGAGGCACACTATAACCCGATGGTGCAACAAGTGCCTGAACCTCAAGAAGCAATGGACGAGAGCCCTCGATAGATGCAACAACGGCGGTGCCTGTTGCAGAATCATCTCTCCTGGCAAGAAATACTTCTGAAGGATTTTTGACTTCTTTCAAACCGGTTTCTGCCATTTCGAAAATGCCAATTTCATTTGTTGAACCAAAACGATTTTTTAATGCCCTAAGAATTCTAAATGAATATGTCTTTTCCCCTTCAAATTGCAAAACTGTATCAACAGTATGCTCCAGAATCTTTGGTCCTGCAATAACACCATCTTTTGTAACATGTCCAATTATAAAGATGGGTTTATTTGTGATTTTTGCTTTCTGCATCAAGAGAGAGGCACATTCTCGAACTTGCCCCATACTTCCGGGAGTGGCATCGATATGCTCAGAATAAACTGATTGTATCGAATCAACCACAATAACATTACACTCTGATGAAGATATTACATGTAGAATGTTGTCGATATTTGTTTCGCTCATCAATAGCAATTCATCGGGAATGTTTTCAAATCTGGAGGAACGATATTTAATTTGCTTCAATGACTCTTCGCCTGTAATGTATAATGGTTTATATTTTATAATATTGGCACACATTTGCAGCATTAAAGTTGACTTTCCAATTCCAGGATCGCCACCAACAAGTACGAACGAACCCGGTATGATTCCACCACCCAAAACTCTGTCTAACTCATCAATTCCGGTCATTATTCGATAATCAATTTCAGAACTTACGTCACCTAAAGCAATTATTTTGGATTCAGCATTTTTTGATGAGCGATGAATTGTTGATTTTGCATCTACTTGAATTTCCACAAGTGAGTTCCACGCTGAGCAAACAGAACATTTGCCTGCCCATTTTTGAGATTTTGCACCACACTGCTGACATTCATAAGCGATTTTTTGTTTCATATATATTATAATGTTATTATTCAAAAAAGTAAATTTAAGAAAAAATTAACTTATAGTATAACGATAAATTTTATCAAATTTAAATAATCTGCGATCTTTGTAATTCGTCCCAATGTCTGCTCATTTCGATACGAAGCTAAAGCTTCTACTCAATGAGCGTGTTCGTCCCTCGATCCATTATTCGTCCCTTATCAAATACTTCGTCCCTCGTCCCAAACTACGTCCCTCGTCCCATTATTCGTCCCCCGTCCCATTATTCGTCCCTCGTCCCAAACTACGTCCCTCGTCCCATTATTCGTCCCTCGTCCCAATTTCTGCTCATTTCGATACGAAGCTAAAGCTTCTACTCAATGAGCGTGTTCGTCCCTTGTCCCAATCTTCGTCCCTTCCGCTAATTTCCAATTGCAATTATTTTTGATTCGGAATAACTATCGCTTGTGCTATTATCGAAAGCATTTAGCATTATTATATATCTGCCTGAGCCGAGCGTGTATCCGTCTGCATTTTTGCCATTCCAAATAAATGAACCAATTTGATTTGAATTAACGCCATTTGCGATATCTACTATTTTCTTTCCTTGTGTATCATAGATTGAAATGGTAATTGTTGCAAATTCAAATGGTAATTTATAAGCGATTACACAAAATGGCTTATCTGCACTTTTAGGTGAAAATGGATTTGGCGAACAGGTGATTCCTTCGCCATTGCTAATTTCTGAGAAAACGCTATTTTCTTTTGCAGGAGTGGCTCTATCCATATTTATGCAAGTTGCCCAAGAAGATGCAATTTCTGAATTAGAAAGAAAATTAATTTTTTCAAGACTTGTATTTTTTGTTGCCGTTTGAATCGTATGCCATTTATCAGAGTATGTTAATGAGTCAAAAATAATTTCGTTTGCATCTTGAATTGAAATAAAATCCGCACTTTGATTTAAATTGAATGTTGAATTTTTTGTGAAATAAATTTTTGGAGAATTCAAGAATTTGGGATAATTCACAAAGAATAGAGAATCCCAAACAACAACAGCATAATCATTTGGATCAATAAAAAAATTTTGATTAATTTTGATACCAGATTTTAATCTTGTATTATCATCTTTGAGTTCGGCTCCTCTTAAATTTACTTTCATTTCACTTCGATTATATATCTCAATAAATTCAGCAAAATTCTCATCAACATCATACATAATCTCATTAATAACAATTGATTTGCTTTTTGATGAAAAATAGAATTCAGTTTTCAAAGTGTCATTTGATTGATTTTTATCTTCATCTGAAAAAATTACTGCCATCACTTCAAGAAAATCATTTGTTTCAGGCAATTTATCGAATTCAGCCATAGAAATAGTTACTGTATAATCATTATTTTTTCCAAATGAATTATTTTTGATAAAAATTAACTCATTATCAGAAAAAATATTGTCACTATTGTAGTTTATATAAAAAATTATATTGAAATTGCTAATTTTATGCCTACCAATATTTAGAATCTCTAATTGAAAAGAATCATTCCCGGAAAATTTTTTTATAGATTCAATTTTCAAATCTTTTTCAAAAATATAATGGCTATTCACCAAGCCACAAGTTGCTCCGCTTGAATTGATTGAAGATTTTAGATTAGTTTTGTTGGTTGCTGGCATTTCGGGATCGATTCTTTCAAAAGATTTTCCATTTTCACCAAAAGAAATATGGTAATAAACTGAATCGAAAATTTTGTCTGCAGATTTCAGAATAATGTTATCGTAAGTATTATTTAATGTTGGTAAAGAAATCTGAACTAAAATAGTTGAATCAGGGATATTTCGATGCAATTTTAATTGATTTGTATCCTTAGTTATAATGGCGTAATTCTTCGATCTTAGTGTGAATTCGGGTAGTTGTTTTGAAGTTAAAGCATCGGCTATAAAAATCTTCGAAAATGTATAATTTGTATCCGAAATATTATAGAGTTCAATCCACTCCGGCTCGCTACCTTCCGGAACAGGCATAAATTCATTGATAATAACAGCAAAAATTGATGCAAAAATCAAGAATGACAAAAAATTAATTATTTTCATAAACTTCTTATAAAATTGATATTTACAAAAATTAAAAATACAAAATATTTTCAAAATAAAAAAAA
>JANJUO010000380.1 GCA_024710535.1 bacterium | reverse complement strand
AAAAAAAATTTTTAAAATGGTAAAATAATAATAACTTAAAAAGATGAGTTTTACTAAATTTAGGAGACAGGAGAACCAGAAATGGACATTGTAATTATTGTATTGGTAAGTATTGGCGCATTTGTTTTGGCATATTTTCTTGGTAATTTAGCCGCATCTAAATTAGCAAAAGTGAAGATTGCCGAAGCCGAGCAGCAAGCCAAAAACATCATTAAAGATGCCGAAAATGAAGCTAAAAATATAAAGAAAGAAAAAATATTAGAAGCAAAAGAAGAATGGCACAGAAGAAAACAAGAATTTGAAAATGAAGCTAATCAGAAAAAAGCTAAAATTCAAGAAACCGAAAAAGCAGTTAAAAAACGCGAAGATAATGTTGATAGCAAAATGGATCAGATTGCAAGAAGAGAGAAACTGCTCAATCTACAAGAAGAGGAATTAAACAAAAAAGAAAGTACAATCAAAGAACGTACTGATTTGGCACAAAAACTCCTAACCGACCAACAAAAGAAACTCGAGCAAATAGCACAAATGTCGAAGGAAGAAGCAAAGAAGCAACTTATGGATCAAATGATCAATGATGCAAGAACTCACGCTGCAAATACTCTTCGAAATATTCGCGAAGAAACCAAAAACAAAGCTCTTCGTGAAGCTCAAAATGTAATAGTTCAAGCTATTCAACGCACTGCATCTGATCATAGCACAGAAACCACAGTTGCTGTTGTAAATCTCGATAGCGATGAAATGAAAGGTAGAATTATCGGTAGGGAAGGTAGAAATATTCGTGCTTTCGAAGCCGCAACAGGTATTGATCTCATTATCGATGATACTCCTGAAGCTGTTGTTATTTCGGGATTTGACCCATTCAGAAGACAAGTTGCAAAAGTATCTCTCGAAAAACTTATGCTTGACGGCAGAATTCACCCAACAAGAATTGAAGAAATTGTTGAAAAAACAAAAAAAGAACTCGAAGGAGAGCTTCAATCAATTGGCGAGCAAGCTCTTGTTGAATTAGGCATTCACAATATGCATCCAGAACTTTTGAAATTAATTGGCAGAATGAAATATCGTACAAGTTATGGTCAGAATTTGCTCAATCACTCAATCGAAGTATCACATTTATGCGGCATTATGGCGGCAGAACTGGGTTTGGATGTCAATCTTGCACGCCGCTCTGGCTTATTGCATGACATTGGCAAATGCGTTGAAAAAGAGGCAACTCCTCATGCGTTGATTGGATTTGATTTAGCAAAGAAGTACAAAGAAAAACATGTTGTTTGCAATGCAATTGGTGCCCACCACGAAGATATTGAGATGGAATCACCTATTGCTGTGTTGGTGCAAGCCGCAGATAGTATCAGCGGTGCAAGACCTGGAGCAAGACGCGAATCACTCGAAAATTACGTGAAAAGACTTCAAAAATTAGAAGAAATTGCACAGAGTTTCGATGGTGTTGCCAAGACATTTGCAATTCAGGCAGGTAGAGAAATTCGTGTAATTGTTGAGCCGGAAAAAGTTGATGACGTTATTGCAGATTCAATTGCAAATGAAATTGCTGAAAGAATCGAAAATGAAATGGAATATCCTGGACAAATCAAAGTAACTGTTGTTCGTGAGAGAAGAAGTGTTGCTTTAGCAAAATAAAATCAGCAACTCAAATATATGAAAATGCCTGCTCAATAAAGCAGGCATTTTTTCATTTTGGCTCCAAATAGCAACTTACTGTTTTTTACTTATTTATTCAAAATTCAATCAAATCAATAAACCTTATTCAATCTATCTTTTCAGTAATTCATTCATTTTTTAGTCTTAACAAATATTAGATAAATATTCAAAAAATAGGTAATTTTTTTGTTACTAATTTGTTACTAATGAAATTTTTGTTTATTTTTGATTCTTATTGTATAACAAATAATGAATATCTAATGAATAAGATTGTAGATAAAAAAGAAAAAAAGAAAATAACAGTTAAGAAACAAAAGCAAATAGTAAAAGTTAAAACAAGGGAATCTGAATTAACTGGAACTGAATCAATCTATCTTGATATATATCATCAAGGAAAAAGAACATATAAATTTTTGAATCTTTATCTAAATAAACCTAAATCTAAAAATGATATTCTTGTTTATAATCAGAATGCTGAAAATTTAAGAATTGCTGAAAATAAAAGAGTAGAATTAGAAAATCAAATAAGGTCTGGAACTTATGCTGAATTAAGGAATGATAAAATTACATTGATTGAATTGATAGAAAAAAAAATTGATGATGTTAAAGTATATCATACAAAAGTTAATTATCAAACATTTTTGAATCATATTAAGAAATTCAAAGATGTGAAAATTTCAAAGTTCAATATTCAATACTGGAATGATTTTAGAAAATATCTTGAAAATCAAGGAATGGAATCAAGCACAATTGCTGAATATCAAATCAAATTAAAATCTATTCTTAATTCAGCATATAAGAATAATTTAATCAATGCTGAATCTTTAAAGAATCTTGAAATTGTAAAAAGTTCAAATAAAGTAAGAAATTTCTTAACTGAATCTGAAATTAATAAGATTAAAGAATGTAAGTTTGATAATATTTTCAAGGATAAAGTTTTATTCAGCATTTATACTGGAATCAGATTTTCAGATATGCAAAATTTGAAATTTACTGATATTATAGATAATAAAATCATCATCAAACAAAAAAAAACAAGTGAAACAAATAACATTCCATTAATCAAACAAGCAATTGAAATAATAGAAAAGCAAAAATCTATTATGATTGATTCAGAATTTATCTTTGATAAAAGTGCAAATTTTAATCATAACAAAAGATTGAAATTACTTTGTAAGAATGCTGGAATAGAAAAGAATATTAGTTGGCATTGTTTAAGACATACAACAGCAACTTTATTAATTACAAAAGGTGCTGATTTATATTCAGTTAGCAAGATTTTAGGGCATACTAAAATAGCAACAACAGAAATTTATGCTTAATTGATTGATAGAAAAAAAGTAGAAACTATGAATTTACTGGAACTATAAAGATGATAAATGATATTGATATTGAAAAATTTAACAGCAATATGATTCAAGATTTATTGATTGATTTAAAAGAACATATTATTCAATTCAGCAATTTGATTGATGATTCAAAATATCTGGAATCAAGATTAAGAATAAAGCAATTAAATAAATTCAATACTGAATTAAATGAATATAAAACACAATTAAGAATGCTGGAAAAAAGAAACAATCAATTGATGTATAGGAATGAATCAGTTTATTTTGAATCAATTGAAATTAAAAAAGTAGCATTGAACTTTGATAATTTGGAATGTTTGAATAATGAAAAATTGATTCAGCAAATAACTAAGAAATTAATCAATCTTGAAACTAAAATCAATTATGATATAAAAACAATTGAATCATTAATCAATGATGATATTCCAGATAAAGAATCAACAAAGATGATAAACTTTTTTGAACTTGAAAAATTAGAATCATTAATTAATGGAAAAATTCCAATTAATCAAGAAGAAAAATTAGCAAGATTATTAAATACAATAAAAGTATTAAATTTACAAGATTCTTTTGGTCTATTTTATTTAATTCGTTCCAGTATTGAATTAGATAATATACGTTCCAAAATAGAAATTTTAGAATCAGAATTTAATAACAGTTCAAAATTTGATTCAGATTCAAGATTGATTTTTATAAATAAACTGATTGATAGTTTGAATGAATATAAAAGTATAATTATTCAAAATAAAAATGATATTGATGATATAGTTCAACTT
>JANJUO010000308.1 GCA_024710535.1 bacterium | reverse complement strand
TTTTTGGGGATAACGTGGATGAAATCTTCCGGTATAATAATATTGCCATTTTCATCAGTATATGCATTAATTTCAATCTTAATCATAACAAAATATCACAATAAAAATAATAATTATAAGTTTATACGTTAAATTAATTAAACTATTTTATAAAATATGATTATATTTTCAAATTAAAATAAATTATCAGGGATTTTATGCAAAAATCATTGGATTACTTGAATTTAGATGAATTATATTCCGAAGAGGAAATTCTTTTTAGAGATACAGTAAAGAGCTTTGTTTATG
Source organism: bacterium (assembly GCA_024710535.1). GTDB lineage: Bacteria > Bacteroidota > Ignavibacteria > Kapaibacteriales > UBA2268 > JANJUO01. The sequence goes on along the minus strand of JANJUO010000308.1, from coordinate 8,777 downwards.
ATGAAGTTTCTCCTATCATAGATGAATATTATCAAAAGGGGATTTATCCGGTTGAACTTACTCCAAAACTCGCTGAATTAGGAATTTTTGGTATAACAGTTCCCACTGAATACGGCGGAGCAGGAGCAAACTATACAATGTATGGATTGGCAATGCAAGAGCTCGAGCGAGGAGATTCTGCAATTCGTTCTTTTGCATCTGTTCAAAATTCTTTAGTTATGTATCCAATTTTGAAATATGCAAATGAAGAATTAAAGAGCAAATGGCTTCCCAAACTTGCAAATGGCACAGCAATTGGCTGTTTTGGATTGACTGAACCGGACTATGGCTCAAATCCAAGCGGGATGATTACAAATGCAGTAGAAACCGAATCAGGTTACTTGCTTAACGGTGCAAAAATGTGGATTACAAATGGCACTGTGGCAGATATTGCAGTTGTTTGGGCAAAATTGGATGGCGTAGTGAATGGTTTTTTGGTAGAAAAGGGCACCAAAGGATTTTCCGCACCAGAGATGAAGGGCAAATATTCATTAAGAGCATCGGTTACTTCTGAATTAATTTTCCAAGATTGCGAAATTCCAAAAGAAAATCGACTTAATGTTGTTGGATTGCGAGGTCCGCTTTCCTGTTTATCTCAAGCAAGATTTGGTATTGCTTATGGTGCAGTAGGAGCCGCACTTTCGGTTTATGAATCTGCTCTTGAGTATTCAAAAACAAGAATCCAATTCGATAAGCCTATCGCATCGTTTCAGCTTGTTCAGCAAAAATTAGTTTATATGATGAATGAAATCACTAAAGCTCAACTCATTAATTACCGATTAGGCAGATTGATGGATGAGCAGAGAGCACTTCCCCAACAAATATCTCTTGCAAAGAGAAACAATGTTGAGATTGCACTCGAATCTGCAAGATTAGCAAGAGAAATCCATGGTGCAAACGGAATTTTAGGTGAATATCCTGTAATGCGTCACGCCGCCAATTTGGAATCGGTTAAAACTTACGAAGGCACCAATGATATTCATACTTTGATATTGGGTCAGGATATAACCGGATTTTCAGCATTTGCTTAAAATTACAACTAAAATTGACTGAATGAACAACTTTTAAAAGCATTGATAATAATGACAGAAATAAAAAAAGAAGTAATTGATAAATTTAAAATATCGGCTGAATTTATTAGAAATAAATTAGGAACAATTCCGCAAGTTGCTATAATTGCCGGCTCAGGTGTAGGAGATGCACTCAAGAATAATGTTTTTTTGAAGCAAATTGACTACTCGGAAATTCCAAATTTTCCTAAAGTAACTGTTAGTGGTCATTCCGGCAAATTGGTTCAAACCGTAATTGCCGGAAATGATGTCTTGGTATTTTTAGGGAGATTTCATCATTATGAGGGCAAATCAATCGATGAAGTTCTATCAATTATTCTTTTGATTCATTGCTTGAATATCAAAAATGTTGTTGTTTCGAATGCTGCAGGCGGATTGAACTCCAATTTTTATGTTGGTGATTTGATGTTTATTAATGATACGATAAATTTTGCCGGATTACGCATTAATTCTTTAATTGAAAATAATAATATTTCGCCTATTAGAAGCGAAAGCAATTGGCAAAATAGAACAATGGAAAAGATGATTTCAGATGGTAACAGTTTCAGAGTTGGAACTTATTTAATGGTAACAGGACCAGCTTATGAAACGCGATCTGAAATCGGTATGATGCGAAAAATTGGTGCAGATGCGGTTGGAATGTCCACTGTGCCGGAAATTCTACTTGCAAAATCATTAAATATGGAAACAATTGCATTTTCGTTAATCACAAATTTAGCAAAAGAAGTAACAAACGAAGTAAGCCATCAGGAGGTGCTCGATGTTGCGGATTTATCAAAAATAAAAATTTATAAATTGCTTGAAAATGCCGTTCAATGCTTATGATATTTTCCTGAAATTAAATTTTCTTTCGCATTTTCTTATTTTTTTTAGTAAATATTAATAATCAAAATCAGCTTTTTCCTGTTAGATAAGTAAATTTGAATGGTTTCTGGAAAATATTTTGCAAAACCATCAAATTTTATGAAATTTCAAGTAAAATATCTTTAATATATAAGAATTTTTCGTTAATTTTCTACGTCATAATTTGACAATTTTCATATAAAAAATTTGAGAATGAAATGGCAGATCAACCCAAGCGAGTTTTGTATATTTATCATAAACTTCAATCCGGAAGAAGATATACTTCATTCGAATTAAAAGATATGATAGCCGAAGATCTTGATAATACAGTATCTTTGCGCACAATTCAAAGAGATTTGAGGATTTTGTATGAATCAGTTCCAAGCATTTCTATGTTTGAGGAAGGCACTGATGTATATTGGGGCACACAAAGAGAATACCGAAATCCCATAGGAAGCATTAGAATTCAATCTAATGAATTATTGTCATATTATGTGTTGAAGGCACATCTGAAGGTTTTTCAAGGCACTTATATCGAAGATGATTTAAAAGAACTTACTGAAAAAATCGAAGATATAGCTCCATCGAATATTATTTTGGAGGATGCATTGTTTTGGGACCAAAATATTGGGCAATTTGATTATACTCAATATGCACCCCAAATCAAGGCAATCATTAATCATATTGTAGAGAAAAATGTTTTGCTTGTTGAATACAATACATCAGGGCTGGGAAAAATCAATAAATTAACTGTAATTTTGCGAACAATTTTCACATATAATGGTTTTCTTTATGTTATAGCTTATGTACCTAACCATAATACAGATATTGCACTTACAATTCAAAATATTGAAAGTATGGCGGTTATTGAAGACCTAAATATTCAAGTTCCACCATTCAGTTTCAAAGAATGGACAAAAAGCAGATTTGGAGTATATTTCGGCAAACCGGAATTCATTCGATTATTAATAAAAAAAGAATTTAACAAATTTTTTGAAAATCGAAAATGGCATCAAACTCAGGAAACATATTTAGATTCATCAGGAAATTTGATTTTGGAAATGCGAGCTCCAATTACAATTGATTTGATTTCATGGATAATGAGTTGGAGTTATGTTATTGAGGTATTGAAACCCAAGAAATTAAGAAAAGAAATTATCAAAACAATAAATTTGATGCTTTTTAATTATCAAGATGATGGTGATGACGAAGATATTTGATGCCTTGAAAGATTTCGATTCTGCAATTAGGAACGCCTCCGAACTTCTAAGAAATGGCGAAGTTATTGCTTTCCCTACCGAAACCGTTTATGGATTGGGAGCTGGGATCTATAATATCAATGCTGTAAATAAAGTATATGAATTAAAAGGAAGAAGCAGAAAAAATCCTCTTTCGGCACATATTTCTGAACTTTCTCACGTGGGAATGCTTTGCGAAAGTATTCCTGAAGATTTTTATAAACTTGCAGAAAAATTTCTACCAGGACCATTGGCAATTGTTCTACCCAAAAAAAGCACAATTTCAGATGAAGTTACTGCAAATTTGAATACAATTTCTATAAGAATGCCAAATCATCGTATTTGTCTGGAATTGATTCAAGCCACCGGACAGCCAATTGCAGGCACTTCTGCAAACATCAGCGGAAATGCAGCTGCAACCAAGCCGGAATATGTTCTTGAGGATTTCGATGGCAAAATAACAGCAATTCTTAGTGCCGGCGAATGTCAATTCAAAATGGAGTCAACTGTATTGAGTTTGGCTGATAGCGAGCCCACAATTTATCGACAGGGAGCAATTTCTCAATTAGATATAGAAAAATTATTAGGCAAAAAAGTGCTTTCAGCAAATCGAAATCTAATTCTTCACAGCCAAAATATTCAAAGAAAATATCGTTTTGTAATTCATAAATTATCAAACATGAATGAAATTTTAGAAAAAACCAGAAATTCACCCGAAAAAAGATTTTTGATTTTTGGGAATACAGATTTGGTTTTGAATAATTATGAGATAATAAATTTAAAACAAGAAAATTATTTAGAAATGCTTAGATATGCCGATAAAGGAAATTTTGATGAATTATTGATATTAGCAGATGAAATTTTGAGAAATAATGTTTTATTATGGTCAAGAATCGATAATATGTAATAAATATTTTCAAAAAATGGAATTTTTAGCATAAAAATTGATAGAATTATATTTTGTTATTCAGTTTATTGAAATTGATGACGATAAAAACTTAGGGTTGTTTGATGAAATGAATATTAGAAAAACAAAAAATGGTTCCGGTGATGGGCATAATACAGGGGCTGAAAGATATTTGATAACTTATGCCGACTTGATTACATTGCTTTTGGGATTGTTTGTAATTCTTTATTCATCTTCTCAGGTTGACCAAGAAAAATTTAAAGATATGTCTGTGGCTTTGTCTAATTATTTCAAAGCCAAAGACAGCAAGGTTTTGTTAGGTGGTGATGGAGTGATTTCGGGTCATAAGGATGGAGTTCCCGAGCCGATATTAAACCCAATATCACAGCGTTCTTTGAGTGAAATATCAAGCGAAATAAACGAATCTCTTAAGAAGTTTATTGAAATGGGAAATTTGGAAATTAAATTGGACGAAAATGGTTTAATTATCCAAATGCCCGAAAAATTGCTGTTCAAATCCGGTAAAGCGGAAATCCAGCCTGATGCAAATAGTGTGTTGGATACTCTTGCTAAGATTTTGGAAGGAACAAATAAGAAAATTTCAATAAATGGACATACAGATATTGTGCCAATTCGAACTTTTCAATTCGAAAGCAATTGGCATTTATCCGTTACAAGGGCAATGAATGTGGCTTATAAGATGATTAGATCCGGCTTGCCGGAGTATAATCTTGAAGTGAAAGGCTTTGGAGCGCAAAGACCGATTGCTGATAATACAAACGAGGATGGTAAGGCAAGAAACAGAAGAGTAGAAATTATTTTGCAAGAATTAACTGTAGATTCGCCAACAAATCACGTTTATACAAAAAAAGATAGCATAACTAAAAAAAATTGATTTAATTAGTTATCTTTCTTAAAAAAAAATTTAATATATTTGTCATTTAAAAAAATACGAAAATCGGAATTTATATGGAAAATAATGAGACAGGGGCAAGAAAAGTAAATACATTACACTTTGGGACTATAATGGTGGAGCCGGAATATATTTTTAAGTTCGAAAATGGCTTACTTGGTTTTGAAATGCTAAGGGAATTTGTATTGATTAGTGATGAAGAAACATTGCCTTTCAGATGGTTAGTTAGTGTGGACGAGCCAACCATAAGTTTTCCATTATTGAGTCCTTGGCTTATTGATTTATCATACAAACCGGGAAAGCAATATGAAGAATCGAATTTTGTATTATTTTCGATTGTAACTCTTGAAGACGACGCAGGCAATATGACAGCAAATCTAAAAGCACCTATTGTTTTGAACATTACAAATCAAACCGGTGAGCAGGTTATATTGACAAATGATAAATATTCACCGATGGCAATAATTCCAAAGGGATAAACTATTATGTTTTTTTGCAATTTTGAAATTAAATTAAACTGTTTTATTTTTGTAAGTTAAAATTTTTGGATTCTTTATGCTTGTATTATCAAGGAAGATAGGTGAGGTTATTACGATAGGAACTTCTGTGAAAATTACAGTTCTAAGTTTCGACCGCGGAATTGTCAGATTAGGTATTGAAGCACCACGAACAGTTCCCGTTCACAGAAAAGAAGTTCATGATAAAATTATTGAAATGAATAGACAAGCTGCAAAAACAGAACTTTCTGCCTTGAAATCTGCATTAAAAAAGACAAAAATGCGTTTCAATCTAAAAGAATTAAAAGAACAAAATTTGAGCGTACCAATTGTAGTTACAGACAGTAATGAAAACAAAAAGGAATCATAGGAGTTTATAGGTGAATTATGGCTGAATATTCAGTATTAATAATTGATGATGATATTTGGATGCAGAGAATTCTCTCCAAAACTATGCAAAGTTACGGTTTTAATAAAACATTATTAGCTTCGAACGGTTTTGATGGTATTGCTCTTGCCGTTGAGAATATTCCAACTTTGATTATTCTTGATATTTTGATGCCCGAATTATCAGGTCATTTAACACTTAAAATTCTTAAGAGAATAAAATCTACTATGGGAATCCCGGTTTTGATGGTTTCGGCTCTTTCTGATGTTGAAAATCTCGGATTGGCTGTAAAAAGTGGAACTGCAGGATTTATTTCAAAGCCATTCACTCGTGCAACAATATATGATAAACTGCTTGACGTTTTCGGCAGAGAAAAACTTGAAATGATTGCCAAAGGCGAAGATATTAATTCATCTGCTGATTTTAATAGTCAATTTTATGCTGAAATCACTTCAAGTTATGACAACAAAGATGATAATTTCCTTACTTCGAGGGCGCCCGACAATTTCATAAGTCAGGATGTTGATATTCCTGATGTAAAGCCCAAAGTGAATCAGGAGCAACTTTTGCATCATTATCAAGAAGATGAAAAAAGAAGTCTTGACTCAATCAAGAAAATGCTTTTGAAATCGAAAAAATAAAAAATATTATCAATAATTTCTCAAATCAATTTGCTTATCTGTACTCCAAGATACCAAATTAATGCTGTTATTGGGAAATACAATATCCCTGCAATAGGCAAATAAATTTTTAGAATATCCTTTACTTTCAATATCTCAGCTTTCTTAAAAATCAGAATTGAGATAAGTGAAAATGGGATTATCATTAATAATGCCGTGAATAATCCGGGATAATAAGAAAAATCTGATATTGAAAAAAATACTGTAATCAATCCACCAACAAGCATTATCAAATTAAAAATCATAAATATTTTAAATCGAAAATCCGATTTTGCATATACAGTATAAATCAAAATCAAAAAATATACCAATGAAGATGTAACCAATATATTTTTCATTATATTAGCAAATCCTAAATGTATCACCGGCTCTAATTGCTTCACGAAAAAACCGCCCTTCTTCAGAATTTCAGGCGGTATCATATTGCTATATGCAATCCAAAGTTCGACATTGCTTATTACCCAAATAAATGGCATCAATATCATTAGAATAAGAATTCTGCTGTATGTTTCTCTGCTACTAATCAATTACATCTCCAAATAATGTTGCTGAAGTAGAATCTTTAATTTTACATTTTACAATATTGCCTGCTTGATATTTCAGATTAGCATTATCAAAAATCACAACTTTGTTTGTGTCGCTTCTGCCTTGCCATTGGAATTTATTTTTCTTGCTTGCTCCTTCCACCAATACTTCGTGAATTCTACCAATTTCATTTTTATTATTTTCTTTGGAAATTTTGTTCTGCAAATCAATTATTTCATTCAAACGGCGTTTTTTCGTCTCATCGCTTACGTCATCAGTCCATTTGTATGCTTTGGTTTTTTCGCGTGGGGAATAATTAAACATATAGGCACCATCAAATCTTACCTGTTCCATCAAATAAAGTGTTTGCTGATGGTCTTCCTCATTCTCTGTTGGGAATCCCGAAATAATATCAGTTGATAGTGAAATATATGGCATCATAAATCTTATCTTTTCTATTCTTTCCAAATAATATTCAGGAGTATAATGCCTATTCATCAACTTTAGAATTCGCTCAGAGCCCGATTGAACAGGCAAATGGATATATTTACAAATGTTCTGGTGGTTTGCCATTACCTCAATCAATTCATCGGTCATATCATAAGGATGGGAAGTAGTGTATCTGATTCTCATTTCAGGGACGGCTTTTGCTACTTCATCGAGCAATTTTGCAAAGTCTGCTTTATTTACCAAATCAACATAACTGTTTACATTTTGACCAAGTAAAGTAACTTCTTTTATTCCTTGCTTTTGCAAATCAATTACTTCATTAATAATAATAGGAAATGGCTTTGAACGCTCATTACCACGAGTGAATGGAACAATGCAATAGGTGCAAAATTTATCACAGCCGCGCATAATTGATACCCAAGCCGAAAATCCTTCGGTTCGCAAAGGAATAATATCGCTATAAGTTTCCACTTTGCTTAATTTTACGGCTATTCCAGATTCTCCGTTTTGGGCTTGTTCGATTAGTTCTGGTACTTTTCTATATTCATCAGGACCAATTACAATACTTACCAAATCTTGCTTTCCGATTAATTTACCTTTCAAACGTTCTGCCATACAGCCAAGAATCCCAACGATCAGTTTTTTGTTTTGCTTTCTGTATGCTTTAAGATGGGCTAATCTATGCATAATCTTTGCTTCGGCATTATCACGCACACTGCAAGTATTGAGCAGTACAATATTGGATTTTGAAATATCATCAACAATTCGATAGCCATGCTGAACCAATATTCCGGACACAATTTCCGAATCATTAACATTCATTTGGCAACCGTAGGTTTCGATATAAACATCATTGCCATTATAGAATTCTGTATTTATATCGCTTTTGGAAACAATTTCCTGATTTATATATGTTATATCTTTTATCATAAGTTTATTTAATTTCAATATTTATTAATTAATTATAGACGTAAATATTTCTTATAAATTTTTTTACTTAATTGTTTGCATTAATATTATTTTTTTTGTTCTGTTGGTTGTTATTTTCTCGTCAGTTGTAACAACTGACGGAACTGTATTTTTGAATTTTTCAACATCTGTTCTGTCGGTTGTTACAACCGACACGATGTTTCTCGTCAGTTGTAACAACTGACGGAACTGTATTTTTGAATTTTTCAACATCTTTTCTGTCGGTTGTTACAACCGACACGATGTTGCTCGTCAGTT
>JANJUO010000298.1 GCA_024710535.1 bacterium | reverse complement strand
ACACCACGGTATCCGATTTTCCACATATCATCAGTTGGACCATCTTCCTGCATTGAGTAAGTGTTCCAAGCCACAGGTTGTGGTCTTCCAAGTCCTTCCGGAGCGCACATTTGACGTGTCCAGATAGAAGCAATACGTGAGCGATCTCCTGAATAGAAATCGCCAGCGGCAACCTGCAGAGCAATAGATAAGCCGTTTACACCTGTAACAGATTTTACGGCAGCTTCGTTAATCGCATTTGGAGAATTATTAATATCTTTATCAATTTCGCATGATGATAAAATAAAAGCAAATGCCATCAACGGTAACAATACAACTTTATATAGATTATTTATTTTAAAATTCTTCATATTGGCACCTCTTTATTAATAGTTAATGGAAATTCCAAAGCGATAAGATTGAATCTGTGGCAATGTAAAGTAATCATAACCACGACCTTCTGCGAGTGAGAATGTGTTTACTTCAGGATCAAATCCAGTGTAGTCTGTAATTGTTAATAAGTTACGAGCAGAGAAATTGAAAGCTATTGTTCCTATGTTCCATTCTTTCAAACCATCCCATCTATATTCAAGAGTTAATTCTCTCAATTTGATGTATGAACCGTCTTGAACGTGTGGTTCGTTGATATAGAAACCATTTGAATGATAACGATAGAAATAAACTTTATTTGCTGGCTTTGGATTTGCAGGATCTGTCATATCCATAACCTGATCGCCTCTTTCGTTAACCCAATTATCCATTCTATCTTCTGTATCGCCATGTGTACCAAAATTGTATAAAGCACCACGAGTACCATTCCATACATCAAATCCAATAACCGCATCCCATAAGAAACTTAATGTGAAGTCTTTGAAGAATGTAAGGTCATTTCTCCAACTGAATTGGAAATCAGGGTTTGAGTCGCCAATAATTTGCATGTTTGGATCTTGAATTGGAGTACCAACATAAGGCAAACCGTAATCATCGCCTAATTCTGCACCAGCATCATCTCTGATTACTCTACCTTGTTCGTTTCTAACCCATGAGCCACTTGCATCAACTTTGATTTTGTCGCCTGAATGAACAATATTTCCATTTTCATCTTTCAACCAGCCGTATCCCCAGAATATACCAAGCGGTTGACCTTTCATTGCTATATTATTGATACCAACGAAACCGCCACCTAAAGTAATATATTCGCCATCTTTTGCCATTGGGCTTACTTCAAGTTTTGTTACTTCGTTTGTGTTTGTTGAATAATTCAATGTCAAAGACCAAGTAAGATCTTCGGTATTAATTGGAGTTGCTCTCAAAGCAATTTCGAAACCTTTATTCCACATTTCTGCAGCATTTCTTAATTGTTGGTCAAAACCTGTTGAAGTTGGAACAGGAACGTTCAAAATCATATCTTTAATGTCAGTATGATAATAAGTGAATTCCAATCCAAACATTCCGCCTAAGAATCCTAAATCCAAACCAAATTCTCTTTCGATTGATAATTCAGGACTGATGTCGGTGGAGCCGGCTGTTACGAATGAAGCACTTGTTGTTCCGCCACCTGGTTTGATACCGATATTGTTTGAACGGTTAGCAATTGTTTCTCTTCCCCAAGGATCAAAGAAACCAGCTGAACCATATAAGAAGTTTGTTGCATATTCATAAGGTAAAGATGGCGAGCCGGCTTCACCCCAAGATGCACGAATTCTGAAGTTGTCAATAGTTTCTTTCATTGGTTTCCAGAATTCTTCTTCTGAAAGTGTATAAGATAGACCAACTTTTGGATAAAAATGGAATTGTTTTGCTTCGCCGAAAGTAGAGCTACCATCACGACGTAATGCCAATGTTAATGATAATTTATCCAAATAAGTTGTAGTTAACTGTCCAAAAACACCGATCGTTTTCATTCTTGAAGTGCTGGAGCCACCATCTTTTTCGGCACCGGCAGCAACTTCATCATAGAAAGGAACTGTATTTGTTGATGAAGCAAAGTTTGAAGTTCTGTCATTCCAAATAGTTTGGCTACCAAGAATAAAATTCATTTGTAATTGGTCATCCATAAATCTATCTTGGAAAGTTGCAGTAAAGTCAAGATTCATTTTTTCATTTGTAATTCTGCTATTGCCAATTTCGCCTGCTCTGTTTGCAGATCCTGCCGAGCCAACTGCAAGACGTGATTTATTAATATATTCATATCTATCATAACCGATTCTTGTATTGAAAGTTAACCAGTTAAAGAATCTGATTCTTAAATCAGTACCATGAATAAAACGAGCAATATTTGAATTAAATGTATTGAAATTTTGTGTCCAAAGTGGATTATCATAAGAAGCAAATCTTCTTTGAGTACCATCTGCATACAAATATTCAGCAGTGTTGAATTCTGGAGGAGTTCTAAGAGCACCAAGCAAAATACCTGAAGTGTTCGAACCATCCTGTGGCAAATCGTTGTTCAATGTTATAAAATTGTTGTTAGTTTGTAAAGTAACGCCCGGCAACAAAGATAAACCAATGTTTGCGCGAATATTAGTTTTATCCAAACCAGAACCAATAACATAACCTTGTATTGATGAGTAGGTACCATTGATCAAATAATCAAATTGTGGGCTACCACCAGAAATTGTGAGTGAGTTTTCTGCGGATAAAGCAGTACGGAAAGGAACATCATCTTGAGCATAAGTTGTAGTGCCGGCAGGAAGTTCCGCACCCCAAGAAGTTGTTGAGCCAGGAACGCCTTCTTTGAAAGGAGTTGTCTGTCCGTATTTTGTTTGTAAAGGAATTGAACCGTATTTAGAATCACTTGTCAATGAAGATGTGAAAGTAATTTGAGCTGGTTTGTCATAACTTGAAATTTTACCTTTTTTGGTAGTAATCAAAACCACACCATTTGCCGCTTGAGAGCCATAAATAGCCGCTGCAGAGGCACCTTTTAGAATTTCCATTGATTCGATATCCTGTGGATTGATGTCCACAGCACGGTTTGCGAACTGAATTTCGCCAGATCCGTCATAAAGCGATGTGTTGTCGATGATAACACCGTCAACTACATATAATGGTTCGGATGAACCAAGAATGGACTTACGACCTCTCATAGTGATGTAAGTACCAGCACCCGGAGTACCTGAGTTACGTGTAACGTTAACGCCGGGAACTCTACCACTAATCGCATCAATTGCGGAAGGTGATACAACATTTGCGATTTCGGAAGCTCCCACTGATGAAATTACGTTACCAAGTTGGTTACGATCAACTTCACCTGTTAAACCAACCACAACAATCTGATTTGCTTGAACTGCCTGCACAGACATATCAAACTTCACTGTTTTGGTTTCGTTTTCTTTAACAATAACTCTAATAACGCCTGTTTGATAGCCAATATATTTGGCTTCAACAGTATGCTCGCCTGCCGGTACGGCAAATTTGAAACTACCTTTGTTATCGGTAACTGCACCGAGGCGTAATGACGGAACTGATACAGAAGCCTTAACCATAGGTTGCTTTGTATCTTTATCCACAACAGTACCGGAAATGAAAGTACCTTGTCCGGCCTGGGAAAATACACTCTGGCTGAATACTAACATAAATGCTAATCCAGCCGCCAACAAAAAGCGCATTTCGATTCGATGGCTATTCGATAGCCATTGCTTGATTGAATCTGGTGTAAATGCTCTCATAATATCCCCTAAATTCTTAAAAAAAAGAACATTTAAAAATAAAACACAATTAAATAAAAATCAAATACAATACCCAATTAAATAATACATAAACTTGATTAAACTGATTAAATATTTAGTTAAAGTTAATAAATTAACACTAAATTTTTAAATTCAGCAAAATATCAATTTCTAATATAAAAGTATTTTTTTTAAATTACAAAGAAATTTTTCAAAAAATTTATTTTTTTTTTCGGAATGATGCATTAATTCAGACTTTTCAAGCAATTGGAAATACTTAATGCCCATAAACAGTAGATTTTGGAGATATTATTAAATAAATATTCATTTTTATACAAATTAAAATAATTATGAAAAAAATACGACTTTGTATGAAAGTTAATGCTTATAAATGAGAGGAAATGTTATGGAAAATCGCAGTAGTAGTTTTATTTCGATGGAAAATCAAATTCATTTGATTAATTCGGTTATCAAATCAACAGCAGACTTGCTTGGAGTGATGTCACTTTCAAGTTATTTAAACAAACCTATTATGGACATTATCTCATTGATTTTTAAGTTTTTATATCAAATTTTGACTTTGCTCCCGGACATACTTTTAACCAACGGAGAAGCAAAAAATCCAAAAATAGATTTGCAAGATAAGTTCGAACTTGTTCTGATTGCATGGGGTAATTATTTTGTTTCTCCAACAGAATTTTATAATATTTGGATTGATTTTCTTGCTTCATGGTCGAAGTATAATGTTGCAATGTATGAAGTTACACGTTCTCAGGAAACAATTTTTTTATCATTAAATTAATTGATTTCAGCAATTCTAAAGTTTATGATTCGTCTTTTTATCATTAAAAAATTTATAAGAAAAATATGTACGAACAAAAAAGAAATTTCGGTATAGGAACGGGGCAATTATTCCCACCAATTATAAAGACAATTTTAATTATAAATGTAGCAATATTTTTGTTCATTTATCTGATTGCACCAATATTTACTTTATTTGGTGCACCGCTTGTTGCTGTTGTACAGCATTATTTTGCACTACAACCATTGGAATGGTTCACAAGCAGAATGGCAACATTTATGCCTTGGCAATTATTGTCTTATCAATTTTTGCATGGCAATTTTTTGAATTTCGATTCGGGATTTTTTCATCTTTTCTTTAATATGTTTGGACTTTGGATGTTTGGGCAAGAACTTGAAGAAATTTGGGGTGGAAAGAAATTCTTACTATTTTATCTGATTTCCGGTATTGGCGCCGGCATCACTCAACTTTTGATTCCATTTATGGGAATTGATACAGGTCCTACAGTTGGTGCATCGGGCTCGCTATATGGTATTTTGCTCGCATTTGGTATGACTTTTCCAAATCGACAAATTTTTATGTTTCCATTATTTATTCCAATTAAAGCCAAATATTTTATAGTTCTATTTGCTGGATTGGAAATGCTTATGGGATTTGCTGGATCGGATGGAGTGGCACATTTCGCACATCTTGGTGGTGCGGCAACTGGTTTGATTTTGTTATTACTTGGAAAAAGAGTTGGAATGCCTTCATTCAAAAGTGCTGAAGAAAGACAAAATTCTAATGTATTTGGAAATTATTATAAAGAAGAGCAGAAAAAACAGCCCGGCAAAGTGATTTCATTTTCATTTCAAAGGCAAGTTGAGCAGGCACCAATTCAGCCACAAAGCCATACTATCAAAGCATATACTATTGATGGGGAAATTGTTACCCAACAAAAAATAGATGAAATTCTTGACAAAATTTCTGCAAGTGGTTATCAGAAATTAACCGAAAAAGAAAGACATATTTTAACAGAGTTAAGCAAAAAAATATAATTTTATAGGATAAGTTTTTTATGTTAGAAATAATTAATAATAGCGAATTATCAATTGTAAAAAATAATATTGAATTGCCAAGCGATTTCAATATCAGTTTTCCAAGAAGAAATTCAAGAAAAGTGATGGTGGGCAATATCGCAGTAGGCGGCAATTCTCCGGTGTCTGTTCAAACAATGACAAAAACCAAAACTGCAGACATTGATGCTACTGTTGAGCAAATCAAAAGGTGCGAAGAAGCCGGTGTGGATATTGTTAGGGTGACAGTAAATAATACACCAGCCGCAGAAGCAATCAAAGAAATTGTTGCCCAAGTAAACATTCCGATTGTTGCAGATATTCATTTTAATTATACTTTTGCCTTGAAATCAATAGAAAATGGTGTTGCAAAAGTAAGAATAAATCCGGGAAATATCGGGAAAGTTGAACGTGTTCAGAAAGTGCTTGCCGCCGCAAAAGAGCGAGGCATTCCAATTCGTATTGGAGTAAATTCCGGTTCACTCGAAAAAGAATTACTCGATAAATATGGCTACCCAACTGCAGAAGCACTTTACGAAAGTGCAATGCGCCATGCAGATATTGCTTTAGCAAATAATTTTGAAGATATTATCATTTCCGTTAAATCAACTTCCGTACCGTTAATGATCGAAGCTTATAGACTTATTGCTGCAAAAACCGATTTCCCACTTCATCTTGGAGTTACCGAAGCTGGCACAATCCGAGTTGGCACCATTAAATCATCTGTTGGAATTGGCACTTTGCTTGCAGAAGGAATCGGAGACACCATCAGAGTATCATTAACAGACGAGCCGGAGCGTGAGGTAGAAGTCGGCAAGGAAATTCTTCGAACTTTGGGATATGCTCAGCGAAACGTGGAGATTATATCATGCCCAACTTGTGGACGCTTGGATGTGGACTTGTTCGCAATCACCAAAGAGGTCGAAGAAAAAGTTAAGCACATAAAAAAACCGGTAAAAGTTTCAATACTTGGCTGTGCGGTGAATGGTCCCGGTGAAGCGCGCGAAGCAGATATTGGAATTGCCGCATCGAAAGGGCAAGGCTTATTATTCAGAAAAGGCGAGCCGGTTCGCTATGTAAAAGAAGAAGATATTGTTAGTGAACTCGTTAAAGAAATTGAAGCATTTGTTCCTGAAAATTAGCTAAATGAAAATATAAAGAACCTTCCAATTCGGAAGGTTTTTTTATTTGGTAACTCAAACATCCTTGTTTGAGAGAAATTTCAACCATAACCAAGCCTCAGCTCGTTTACGGCTAATAAAAAATAATTTTTCTTTAGAATTCCCTCTTTCCAAATCCTGTGTAGATACTACATTTTACAGTGCAAACAGGTCTTTTTGTTATGCGGATTGGGATCTATAGCATTATTGCAAATTGATCAAGATATGCAAAAAAAAGATCTTTCCTTGTATCCGACAAAGGGAGTTCTGCATCATTTTGAAGCAAAATTTTCACAGGTCTTTTTTTGGAAATTGCTTTAATTTTTGCAATGTTAATGATATACCTATTATGAATTCTCACAAAATTTGCAGGAGGCAGTTTATCCTCAAAATGCTTCAAAGAGCGCGATACAGTCTGAAATTGGTCTTTTAGATATATGTTAGTGTAATTTGATTCTGCCTCAAGATAGAGAATATCGTCAGTATGTATGATTGCCAAACCGTCATTAGTCGGTATAAAAATATTTGTTGCCATTTGTTTCGTCTTTTTCCATTTTGCTTAAAATCACAAATCTAAACTAAACATTTTTTTTTATATAGATTCGTACAAATGTGTAGATAGGTCGTTTCACTGTGTAAACAGGTCATTTTAGCGTGTGGATTTACATTCGTTTACATAAATGTGCAGAGAGAATTATGTAAATTGACGAAGAAGTGGAAATTTTTTTTGGGAAGAATGATTTTTATTGCTTGCTCACCTTCGGTTCGGGGAATGGCAGTTCGTAATTTCGAGCATAGCGAGAAGCCCTATTAATAACGTATTGTATAAAATACTGGATTCCTCTCTTCGTTCCTAATGACAACACATTTATTTGTCATTTTCTTTTTAGTGAAAACATTGTTTTCAGGGTCGCCTCGGAATGACAACACATTTATTTGTCATTTTCTTTTTTGTGAAAACAAAGGTTTCAGAGTCGCCTCGAAATGACAATATGTAAAAACCGCATATAAAAAAGAGGTTGTCCAACAAGTATAATTATTGGCAATTATTGGCAAACAAGGATGTTTGACCTACTATATTTATAAAGACTTAGTAGCACAAGCATCCCTGCTTGTTGCTTAAATTTATACTTATTAGACAACCTCGGAACTGAAGCATCATTCATTGTCCTGCTAAACTGCTAATATTCATTTTTTATTACTATTAATTTTTCTTCGATCACATCTTCTATTGAATATTGAACGCCACCAACGCTATAGCCGGACTCTTTAGATCCACCAAAAGGCATCCAATCTACTCGGAATGCGGTAGAATCGTTGATGATAACTGCTTTTGAATCGACTTTTCTTGCAAAATGTAGCGCCACATCAATATCTTTCGAGTAAATCGCATTTTGGAACATAAATGGAGTGTTATTGCAGTCATTTATAACTTTATTCAAATCATTATATGGATTCAAATTTATGACCGGTCCAAATATTTCGCTATTCATAACAAGCATATCATAATTTGTATTGCTTAGAATTGTTGGCTCTATACATTGATTTGGCATAGCATTTCCGCCAAGTTCAATATTAGCTCCGGCTTCTTTTGCCAAATTTATCCAGTCGATTACTCGTTGATGCTCGGGCTGATTTATTATTGGTCCAACATCTGTTTTTTCATCATTTGGATCGCCTGTAATGAGTTTTTTTGCAAGTTCAATTAATGTATTTTTCGCAGTTTCAAATATACTTTCATGAATGAAAACATTTTGAGTAGAAACGCAAACCTGTCCGGCGTGATAAAAACCGCCCTTAATTATCGAAGGTAATGCTTTGCTTAAATCTGCTGACTTATCAACAACTGCAACTGCAGTTCCGCCATGTTCGAGAGCAATTCCACAGCCAGGATGAACCTTTTTCTTGATATTCCAGCCAACCTCCCCACTACCGATAAATGTGATAAATCTAATACGTTTATCAGAGACAATCTTATCTGTTTCCCCACCCGAAATCGGAATCACATTTATAACTCCATCCTCCAAACCAGCCATTTTGAAAAACTCAACAACTTTGAAGCAAGATAGTGCAGTTTGCGAGGCGGGCTTCACCAAAACGGTATTTCCTGCCGCAAACGATGTTGCAACTTGATGACAAATCAAATTCACGGGATGATTGAATGCCGAAATTGCCAAGACTGCTCCAATCGGCTGTTTGATAGTAAATGCAATGTGATTCTCGCTCCCTTTTGCCCTATCCATAGTAAGTTGTGTGCCGTTCAAAGTTAATGCAGTGTCGCCGGACATTTTCACTGTATTTGCCGCTCTAATTACCTCAACTCTTGCATCTTTGACAGGTTTTCCGCCTTCTGCGGCAATCAATTGAGCTAATTCTTCTGTATTTTCTTTAATCAAATTGCTTACTTTATAAAGAATTTCAGCTCTTTGAAAAGCCGGCATATTAACCATTAGACTTTTATACATTTCTTCGGCATTCTGAAATGCCTGCTCCACTGCCTCTGCATCCGGTATCTCTACCTCGCCAACCAATCTTGAATTATAAGGACTTAGAATTTGTCTGAATTTGCCTGTTGGCTTTGCATTTTTGATAAATAAATTAAACTTATACATCTGATTAATTCTCAAAAAAATCAAAAAAATATCATTCCAAATTAACTAATTCCCAAATCATAAACAATAGAAATCAATAGAAAGACATTGAGAATTTAGAAAATGTTTCAATTATTCAGAACAAATAATTTTTTTCAGAATTAATAATAATGGGTAATCAGGTGCTCGATAAGTATTTTTAAGCCGATTAAAATGAGAATTATTCCGCCAACAGTTTCCATTTTTCTGCCAAATTTTGCACCGGTTTTCTTGCCGATAAGCATTCCAATCATTGCGGCAAGAAATGTAACAAAAGCTATTATGGAGCAAGTTAATATTATTGACGTGCTGAATAATCCAAGCCCTAATCCTACTATCAATGCATCTATACTTGTTGCTATCGACATTGAAATAATCAACTTCAATTCAAGTGGATTATAATCTTTGGGAATTTCGTCTTCTTT
>JANJUO010000238.1 GCA_024710535.1 bacterium | reverse complement strand
CCGGCGCCGTTGATGCGTGGGGCGGCGGGGGTGCCGGTGATGGGCACGACGTCGAGATAGATCGCTGGCGCAAGGCGGCGGTTGAGCCGCACTTCGTCGCAGCAGGCGTGCAGGCGCTTGTCGAGGCTGCTGAAATCGAGGAAGCCGAGATTGAGCGGTTTCTTGATCTTGTAGGCGAATTCGCCGGTGAGCAGGACGTGGGAGATGTGGGTTTCGATCGTCCGGACCGGCCCCGCCGCGTGGTCGTAGCAGGCCGGGTCGTGCAGGCTGCGGACCAGTTCGGACGTGCCGTTCATCGCTTCCGGCATCGCGTCCGTGCCTGCCTGACCGTGGCGCGCATCCTTACAGCTGGCGCGCGTAGTCGTCCAGCTGCCGTTTCGCGGCATCGAAGGCGTCGCGCAGCGCGGCGTAGACGTCTTCGTTCTGCTGCCTGTCCACCACGATCTCGGAACCGGGTACGCCAAGGTCGATGCGGACGTTGAACAGCTTGCCTTGCTGCTGATGCCTGGCGGGCTGTTCGACTACCACCCGGCAGCTGACGATGTCGGCAAAGACCTGTTCGAGCTTGTGCACCTTGTCGCGGATATGCGTGTCTAGGGCGTCGGAATGGGGAATGTCGCGGAAGGTGATTTGAAGCGGGGTTTTCATGCGGGACTCCGTTGGTTGGGATGAAGCGGGACGATTCTGTTCAGATTACATTTTCGGGCGGCCTTCCTGGGCGTATTGCTTTTCGCGCTGTTCCTGGCACGCGATGCAGCGCTTGGCGGTCGGGTAGGCCATCAGGCGATTAAAACCGATCTCTCCGCTGCAGTCGATGCACACAGCATATTCCTCGTTCTCGATGCGCCGGAATGCAGCCTCGATATCCCGCAGCTCCAGAATCTGACGGTCCAGGATCGCCACGTTGAAATCCGCCAGCGCATTTGCCATCGATTCATCGCCGCTGTCGCCGGGTTCGCCGTTGAGCAGGTCGATGCGATGCCGATTGCCCGAGTTTGCCAGTTCTTCGCGCACTTCGCGCAACAGCGTCTGGTAATCCGTTTTGAGTTTTGCGACGAGTTGATCGAGTTGGGATTGATGAAGTGCGGCCATCGAACCTCCTGCGCGGTCGGGTTGGAACTGCCTGTCGGAAACATCAGGATAGCAAGCACCCATTTCAATAGCGACCGGCCAAGCCGATTGCGGTTGGCGCGCCCGGACAGGATGGCGGAGGGGTTTCACCCAGGATTGGCGCAGACTACGGGTGGCCGTGCCTGGATGAATGCCAGCGCGGCAGCGGCCGGCAGCGGCTTGCTGAACAGATATCCCTGCATGAAATCGCAGTGATGCGAGGTCAACAGGAGACGCTGCGCCTCGGTTTCCACGCCTTCCGCGGTCACGGCCAGCCCCAGGTTGTGGGCAAGCGCGATGGTGGCGGTGCAGATGGCGACATCGTTGGCGTCGCTCTCGATGTCGCGGACGAAGGACTGGTCGAGCTTCAGGGTGTGGATGGGCAGCAGCTTGAGATAGCTGAGCGAAGAATAGCCTGTGCCGAAATCGTCGATCGACAGACGCACGCCGAGATCGCGCAGGGCCTTGAGCTGGCGGATGCTGGCATCGGGGTCGTGCATGGCCGCCGATTCGGTGATTTCAAATTCGAGGTCGGCGCCCGTCAAACCGTGTTTTTTCAGCGCTTGCGCAACCTGCGCCAGCAGAACAGGGGAGTGCAGTTGATGCGCCGACAGATTCACGGCCATGGTCACCTCCGCGACCCCGGCGTCGCGCCATGCGCGGAGCTGGCGGCAGGCCTCGCCCAGCACCCACCCGCCCAGCGGCAGGATCATTCCCGTTTCCTCGGCAACCGGAATGAACAGGGCCGGCGACACCAGGCCGTCGCGCGGATGGCGCCAGCGCACCAGGGCCTCGACCCCGACGGCGCGGCCATTCCGGCTGTCCAGTTGCGGCTAGTAATGCAGCTCGAACTGATTTGTCTCGATCGCCACCCGCAAGTCGTGTTCCAGCATCAGGCGTTTTACCGCGACCAGGTTCATTTCTGCGGTGAAAAACTGGACATTGTTGCGGCCCAGCGATTTGGCGTGGTACATGGCGGCGTCGGCGTTCTTCATCAGCGCGTCGCCGTCTTCGCCGTCGTCAGGATATAACGCGAGGCCGATGCTCGCCGTCGAATGCAGTTCCTTTTCGCCGATACGGTAGCGCTGGGCCAGCATCTGCAGAATCTTGTGCGCAACGCGGGCGGCGGCCGTGACATCGTCCACGTCGGTCAGCACCACCACGAATTCGTCGCCGCCCAGGCGTGCCACGATGTCGCTCTCGCGCACGTTGTCGCGCAGGCGGCGCGCCACTTCCCTGAGCAAGGCGTCGCCGACGGCGTGGCCCAGGGTGTCGTTGATGGTTTTGAACCGATCCAGGTCGAGGAATATCACCGCCAGGGCGCGCTGCTCGCGACGCGCCGTGGCCAGCGCCTGTTCCAGCTGGCTTTGCAGGCTGAAGCGATTGAGCAGGCCGGTCAGGGCATCGTGATACGCCAAATGGCGGATCTGCGCTTCGGCCGCCTTGCGTTCCGAGATGTCGGTGAAACTGGCGACGTAATGGGCGATATGGCCGCCGGCATCGCGTACGGCGGATATCGACATCCATTTCGGATAGAGGGTGGCGTCCTTGCGGCGGTCGATGATCTCGCCCTGCCAGTAGCCCGTCTCGTTCAATGCGGTCCACATGGCCTGGTAGGTTTCGGCGGGCGTCTGCCCGGAAGCGAGAATGCGGGGGTTGTCGCCGCGAATTTCGTCGATGCCGTAGCCCGTCAGGCGGGTGAAGGCGGAATTCACCGCCAGGATGCGGTTGCCGCTGTCGGTGATGAGGATGGCCTCGCCGCTGTGCTCGAACACGTTGGCATAGAGCCGCAGCGCTTCTTCCGCCTGTTTGCGCTCGGTGATGTCCTGCACGGTGCCGCTGGAGCGGAGCGCTGCGCCTTGCGCGTCGTAGAACGTCTCGCAACGCTCGTTCACCCATTTGATGCGGCCATCCGGCATGCGCAGCCGGTGGACGACTTCGTAGGGGATGCGGGTCGTCAGCGAGTCGCTGTAGGCCCGGTCGACGCGGTCGCGGTCTTCCGGATGGATCGCGCTCAGGAATGCCTCGTAGGAGACGTCGAAGGTCGCCTTGTCGACCTCGAAGAGACGGAATATCTCGTCCGACCAGGTCAGCTTGCCGCTGGCCGGATCGAGTTCCCAACTGCCGACCTGGGCGATGCGCTGCGCTGCGCTGAGGCGTCGCTCGCTTTCCTGGAGTGCTGCCTCGGCCATTCTTTTTTCCGTCACGTCGATGCCGATGCTGACCATGAAGGCCGTCTCGCCGCGCTCGTCGAGCAGCAGGGTATTCGACCACTCGATCAGCCGCCTGGTCCCGTCCCGGGCAACCCAGTAATTGGTATGCGATGCGCACAAGACATGCGGATTGCGGGCGAGGGCATTGAATGCCTCCTTGTGCACACTTTCCCGTTCTTCCGGCGTCAGCAGGAAATCCCAGACAAAACGTCCCTCGGCTTCCGCAAAGGAATAGTGCGTCAGCTTCTCGCAGGCGCGATTGAAGCGGCGGATGCGTCCTTCGCGGTCGAGCACCAGCACCAGGGCTCCGGCCTGATCGAGAATCGCGCCCTGCAGCGAGGATAGTTCGCGCAGCTCCTGCGAGCGCGCTTCCACCTGGGCTTCCAGGTTATGGCGGGTATCCGCCAGGGCGTCGGTCATGCGATTGATGGCGCGGGCCAGCCGGTTCAGTTCATCGATCTTTTCGTGCGGTGCCCGCTGCGACAAGTCGCCGGCAGCAATGCGGTCGACCACCCCGGTGAGGCTGCGGATCGGGCGCGACAGCCCGCGTCCCAGAAAATAGGCCGCAATGCCGGACAGCAGCAGGAAAAATCCCAGCGCGAGACAGGTTGTCCGGCGCAGCTGCATGGCCGGCGCCAACGCCTCGGCGGTGTCGATCTTCACCACCATGCCCCAGTCCAGGGCGGGCAGATAGCGCCAGGCCGCCACGTTTTCGATGCCAGCGTAGTCGCGAACGATGCCGCGGCCGCGATCTCCGGACAGCACTTTTTGCATTGGCCATGGCGTCTCCTGGAGCGGCTTGCGGTAGCGGTAGGCAGCCTCCCGGACATGTCTGAGCGGGGCGGTGTAAACAGCGTCGTTTCCGTCTTTCTGCACCAGCACCGTTTCGCCGGTGCGCCCCAGGCCGGTGCGGTCGGCCGTCACCGATTCCAGCCTGCTTACATCCAGCTGC
>JANJUO010000215.1 GCA_024710535.1 bacterium | reverse complement strand
AGGACAGAGAAATAGGATTAGGAGAATTTATAAACACTCAGATTATTGGCTTTGATAATGTGCCTTTTGAAGGATACGATTTTCCTGTTAAAATTCAATTTGATAACATAGTTGTTTCAAATCGTGGCTCAATTGATGTAAAGATTATTTCAGGATTTCAGAGATTGATTGATAGTAATGATATTAAGTATTGGGAGAATGAAAGTTTAAAGGATGAGAATAATCATACTTTCTTTATTTTCTCTGAAAAGGATGGGAATTTTCTTGAAAAGTTTGATAGATATTTGGCTATGAAGGAAATTGTAGATAAATGGAAAAAAGAGCCCAATATTTCAGATGAATCAAAAAAATTAGTTGAAAAGAAAGATAATGAAGACTTACCTAAGTTAAAAAGAGCTGTTGAGGCAAGTATTAAAGATAGTCTGAAAAACTCTTTTATTATTTACAAGGGAAATAGCCGCAAAGTAGCAATAAAGACAAACCTCGGTGTTGGAGAATCTATAAGATCTGATATTGGGAACTATTTCAGTAGTATTTATACGAAATATAAAAAAGTTAATGTTAGAATTGCAAATGAACAGAAGGACATTGAAAGTGTTTTGAAAGGTAGTTCTGCATCAAGTGATGTCAAAAAGCTAAACCTTTATGATGCTTCAGGGCAAATTAATCAAACAGCTCCATTAATTTCAGAACTTAGAACTTATCTGAATGCGAAACAGAATATTGGAAATAGAATTATAGCCAAAGATTTGTTAGAATTTTTTGAGAAACCTGAATATGGCTGGGATCCAAATTCGGTTAGAGTTGGTCTTGCCGCTATGTTTAGAGCTGGGTTAATTAAAATATTAATTGAAAAGAAGCCATATACAAATCCTAATGATTCAGATTTAGTTTCAATTTTTAGAAACAAGAAGGAGTTCCTAAAAGTAGAAATCGTTCTTGAGGATTCTGAAATTTCTCCTGTTGTTTTAACAAAGATTAGAGCAATGCTAATCAAGGTAACTGGAGTTAAAAAAATTGATGAAACACCTTCAGACCTTACGGCTGCTTCTTTAAAACATATTGAAGCACTTGTTGAAAAAATTAAAAATGTCAATATTTGGTCTTCTCCTGCGGGTTTTCCTTTACCTGATTTGTATTCTTCAGCAAATTCTGAATTTGTCGAGTTGGTTGAGCAAAAGAATCCGGCACATCATCTAAAACACCTCAATGGTATTTTAGATTTGTATGAAACTTATACCAATATTGTAAATGAAGTTTATCAATTCTATAGCAAGTATAATAATAAATTTTTAGAAGTTAGGGATTATAGCAATAAATTATCAACGATTAAAAGTCATGTTCCCAAAAATTCAAAAATTGCTTCATTTATTGATAATTTTCAATCAGGAAATCATTCAAAAACTATCTACCTAAAGGATGTGTGGCAGCAAATCCTTGATTCATACAATAATTCTCTTACAGAAAGTGACCAACTCAAAGTAAAATGGAAAACAGATTCTTTGAATGCTCTTGATTCATTAAAAATCAGGATAGAACAAGAAAAAAAGAATGCTATTTTAACATCAGATGAAATTGAGATTTTTGAATCAGCTTTTAAAGAGTGGACTGACAAAATTGATAATGAGGCGGAGATTATTAATCTGGCTTTTCTACTTCAGTTAACTAACAATTTTGTAAACGAACAGATTGCTGCAATTTTTGAATTAATTGAATCAAAAGAAAATATTGAACCATTAACAGGTACTGATAAAAAAGTTAAGAAAGTAAAAATAGTAAAAAACACTCAAGTTATTCATTCGCTTGATGAGTGGGAAGCTTTCGTTAAAGAAGTTGATAATCAAATAAGAAGCATCTTGATTCAGGGTGATGAAGTTGAACTAAATTGATATTTGGAGAATTATGGAACAGCAATTAAAGTCTAAGTTAAAGTCAATTGTTATAGAAATCAGGCATTTGCTTGAAGGTTTCTATGACCGGGCAGGCAATTGGATATCAGGTGATTTAGAGCTAAAACTTATCACTCTTGGTATTCGTAGAAATGAAAGTCCGATTGATATAAGCAGCTTAGACGAAACTGAGACAAAAGCTCGTGAAATCGCATTATCATTCATTCAAAATATTGTTGATGCAGGTGGTATTCATAATGATGCTATTACTGAATTTATTAGAGAAACGGCTTACACTTGGGCTAATAGATTGTTTGCATTGCGCTGTATGGAAGCAAGAAGTATCATTGATGAAGTAATCCTACAAAAAACTAATTATGGAGGACGGTCTCTTCAGCATCACAGAATGATCCAGAGAAATCCTGAATTAGCTTCTTCATCAGATGATGGTCTGTATAGTGTTTTGTTTGCAGAATTTGAGGAACGTGCCAAAGAGCTTCCTTCCTTATTTGACAATAATTCTGTCAAAATTGCTCTTCGACCTAATGTTTCTGCAATACAAAAATGTATAGAGTTGCTTTCTGCTCCTGATGAATTATTCTCTGCACCGGACGCTCTCGGTTGGGCTTATCAATATTGGAATACAGAAGAAAAAGACAGAGTGTTTGAAAAAGTAAAAACTGTAAAGGATGCGAAGATTGAGAAACTTGACATTATTCCAGCTACTCAGCTCTATACCGAACCATATATGGTTAAATTTCTTGTTCAAAATTCTCTTGGCGCTACTTGGTTTCAAATGCACCCCGAAACTCAACTTCTTAATAAATGGGAATACTTTGTAAAGGATGCTGACAGAGCTCCAATAAAAAAGAAATCTATCAAAGAGGTTTCATTTCTTGACCCTTGTGTTGGTTCGGGACATTTTCATCTTGAAGCATTCGACTTGTTTTATTCTATGTATCTTGAGGAGGGTTTTGTTAATCCTTCGGAGATTTGCCTGTCTATCTTTGAAAACAATCTCTATGGTATTGACATTGACGAAAGGGCAATACAGATTTCTGCCGCTTCTTTATATATGAAAGCAAAAGAAATAGCTCCTGACTTTGTTCCTAAAGCTATAAATCTTGTTGCAACTAATATTCACCTATCTCACGAAAAAGACCATATTGAAGAATATCTGAAGAAATATCCTGAAGACAAGCCATTAAGAAATGCTCTTGTAACAATTTTTGATGGTTTAAAACACGCTGATGAACTCGGTTCACTTCTTCAAATTGAGGAGCCGGTTGATAAAGAATTGAAATTATTGAAATCAAAAGAAGATGATGAAAGAGCTTTTATTGATGAAAAATTAAAAGATTCTTTATTTCAAGTTACAACACTCCAAGGTCATCTCCCTTTGGATGTTGATACTTATGATGACTGGAAAAAAAAGGTTCTTGTGCGGCTAAAGAATCATTTCGAGAAAGAAACGAAAGGGCAAAATATAAGCAACAAACTTTTTGGAGAAGCGGTTGGAAAAGGACTTTCTCTTTTTGATTTTCTTTCAAGAAAGTATGATATTTTAGTTGCAAATCCTCCATATTTGGCACTTTCTAAAATGAGTGAAAAATTTAGAAATAGAATTTTGAATATATTTCAAAACAGACCTGCTGATTTGTTTGTTGCTTTTCTTGAAATGTATAAAACAAAATTAAAAAGAGATGGCTTTTTAGCATTTTTAACTCTACACAACTGGATGTTTCTGTCCACTTTTGAGATTATAAGACTTGATTTATTGAAAGACTTACATTTTTCTGTTTTTGCTCATTTAGGTACAGGAACAATGAAAGAATTAAGTAACCCTAATGCACAGGGCTTTTGTATGTTCTGTTTACAAAAG
>JANJUO010000170.1 GCA_024710535.1 bacterium | reverse complement strand
GTGGTGTTCGTATTGCTAATGATATTATAAACTATGCTCCCGATGTTAAATTTGCCGAAAACAACGAAGTTTGGGTGAAATTTATAACAGCATTTGCAAAAACATACAAAGCATTAATACTTGGTGAATTAGCCGCAAATTACGGCTCAATTCCTGTTACTATAGTTGGCTTGACTCCTCCTGAATTCGTTACGCAAGCAGCTGCTTATGCAGAAGTTCAAAAACTTCTTGACGAAGCAGAAGCAGGATTTCAAGGAACAACAATTGCTTGGACAAAAGATTTGAACTTCAAAGGCGATGCAACAAAATGGTTGCCTGTTGTTTATTCATTAAAAGCAAGATATTATTTGCATGTGAAAAACTATCCAAAAGCATTGGAATTTGCAAATAAAGGTATGACCGCTGGCAAATTGGATGCAATCTATAACGAAGCTCCGGGCGAATATTCACCTTGGGGACATTGGAGAAATACAGAAGCAGGCGAACCACTTCGTGGCGAAGCAACTTATGTTAATTTCTTAAAAGGCGAAAAACAAGGTGATGGCAGTGCAGACAAGAGATTGGCTGAATACTTCACTCCAACTTCTGCCGGTTATTATGGCTATGCACAATTTGTTAAAGCAGGTGCAGATTCTAATGAATTAAATCTCAAAACCATAGTTTCATTGAAAAAATATGGCGGATATGCAGACGAATTTCCATTGATTTCTGCAAATGAAACTATGTTTATCAAAGCAGAAGCTAAATTCCATACAGGAGATTTTGGCGGTGCAGGAACTGATTTGAACACTATGCGTGCTTCAGCAGGCGGCTTGGGTGCATTCACCGGAACCGGCGCTGCATTATTGACTGACATTATGCTCCAAAAGCATCTTACATTATTCCTCGAAGGTCAATCTTACACTGATATGAGAAGATTAGGTGTGATTCCTGATCCAAAAATGCCAAAACGTTGGCCCTATCCGACAACAGAAAAGAACGCAAATCCAAACGTTCCAGCTGATAGCGATGGCTTGATGATTGTTTGGTAATTGATATAATTTTAGGGATATGAGATTAAAAAACCCCTTCTAACTTTAATAAGTTGAAGGGGTTATCTTTTTATTAGGGATATGAGAATTACGTTAGTTTACATTATTTTTTGTTGGACTTTCTTTTTCTGCCGAACTGTTGTTTGCTGGCAATACTTGAGCATCATAGCCCAAAGAAGCAATTTTATCCTTCAAAGCATCGGCTTTAACTTTTTCGGGATTAAAAGTAATTGTTGCAATTTTATCTTCAAGATTCAAAAAGCAATCATTTACACCATCCATATCTTTGATATTTTGCTCAATTTTGTCTTTGCAAAAATATGAAAAGGCATTTGTTTGAATTTTAATTTCAGATTTTTTTTCTGCGGCAACAAGTGCAGAGCTGAAAGAAATTGCAAGTAATAAAACTACTGCAAAAAGACTTTTGGTTATGTTGTTTTTCATTTTAAGATTCCATTAATTTTTGAAAAAATTTCAAATACAAATATTAATACGCAAAATAAAATTGTTGGTTTCAATATTTTTGAAATTTTTTATAATTGCAAAGTAATATCATTTTTCCACCACACTCAATTCGCAAAATCTTCATAACAAAATTTTCTGTTGAATAACATAAAGAGCAGGAGAATGACAAGTAAAATTATTCAGTTGTTTATTGAAACTGACATTCGGATGAAATTTGCTTTGGAATAAAAATATGCCTCATTTTGAATATATCGCCATTGCTTTGGCTCCAAGAATATTTGAATTAATCTTCAATTTTGTAATAAATTATTTGAGATTACGATTTAAATTATTGAGGGCGATACTAAATTTTAATTATTGAAATTGGGATGAAATTGAAATGAATATACAAACAGAAAAACTTGGATTAATAGAATGGATAATTTCTTTGAATGGCTTATCTGTAATTGAAAAAATTAAAAATATTCATGACGATTATTCAAAATCTGCTGATTGGTGGGATGAAATATCAATGGATGATAAGGAATCTATTGAAAGAGGTTTAGCTGATATTTCAATTAATAAAGTTCATAACCACGAAACTGCAAAAAAAGTTTATGAAAAATACTTATAAGTTGATATGGACAGAAGAAGCATTAAACAGTTTTGTTGGAATTATTAGTTACATAGAAATTAACTTCTCTGTAAAAGTTGTCAAGAACTTTGTAGTGAAGTTTGAGAAACATACAACAGAATGAAACCAGACAAAATATAATTTGATTAATTAATAAATTCAAATAAAATTATAGAATAATTTTTATTAATATTTTTGCATTTCCACTTGCTGAGAGGATTTTGTTGGTTTTTTAATATCCTAAGATGTTTAAATATCATAATTATTAAGTTTAATCGTTTAAGAAATTTTAAATCAATAAATGTATGATAGATGAATTATGGAAGCAAAATTAACAATAAAACTCAGAAAAAGCGTAATTGAAGATGCAAAGCAATACGCCAAAAACCATAGTATCAGTCTTTCCAAAATAATTGAATCATATCTTGAATCTATTACGATGAAAAAAGTGGGAAATAATGAAATATCTCCTTTGGTTGAAAGTCTAAGTGGTGTAATAAAACTTGATAATGGTTTAGATTTCAAAAATGAATATTCTAATTATCTTTCTGAAAAATACAAATGAAAAGTATATTTCTTGATACAAACATAATTATTGACCTTTTGGCAAAGCGAGAACCATTTTTTCAAGATGCGGCAAGGATATTTACTTTATCAGATAGAAATGTAATTAATCTATATGTGTCTGCTCTTTCTTTTGCAAATGTTAACTATATACTTTCAAAACAGTTATCTCCTGAAGATGCCAAATTGAATCTGAGAAAATTAAATTCATTGGTTAGTGTTTTGAGTTTTGATACAGAAATAATCAATTTATCACTTAATGATAATGAATTTAAGGATTACGAAGATGCCATTCAATATTATACAGCAATTGAGAATAAAATGGATGCTATTA
>JANJUO010000153.1 GCA_024710535.1 bacterium | reverse complement strand
CAAGAAGGAATATATCCTATTTTCTTTTAGAAATACATACAAAACTCTTGACGATTTGAATCAAAAAGAGTTACGTCTTGGCGGTTTGCGAATTAATCCAATTACAAATATTTCTTCTACCGTTACTTATATTAATAATTTGAAAATCAAGAAATTAAATGATAAAAATGAAACACAAGTTAAAGGATTGCCGAATAATCCGAAAATAAGTAATATTGCTTGGTCACCGAATGAAAAGTTGATTGCATTTACAAATACAACATCTAACGGTGTTGAATTATGGGTTCTTGATGTAGTTTCGGCTCAAGCCAAGAAACTTACTGAGGATAAATTAAATGCAAATTTGGGAAGTCCATTTAGTTGGTTTAATGATAATCAGAATCTTCTTGTGAAAATGTTGCCAAAAGACAGACTGCCTTTGATAGATGCTACAAATAATATTCCAAATGGTCCGATTATTTCAGTAAGTGATGGCTCAAAAGCACAGAATCGCACTTACCAAGATTTACTCAAAAATCCAACCGATGAAATAAATTTCGAGAATATAATAAGTTCCGAACTTTATAAAGTTAATATAAATGGAAAATCTGAATTGTTTATGGCAAAAAATATGTATGCCGGTGAATCTTTTTCGCCCGATGGCAATTACATAATGATTAGCACAATTCAAAAGCCATTTTCGTATGTAGTTCCACTTAGTAGATTCCCCGCGAAATCAGTCGTATATAATTCTGCTGGAAAAGAAATTAAAGTTGTAAATGAAGTGCCATTATCTGAGGTATTGCCAAAAGGATTTATGGCAGTCAGAACCGGTAAAAGAAGTATGTCATGGAGGAATGATAAGCCGGCAACTCTTTACTACGTTGAAGCAATTGATGGCGGAAATCCTGAAACCAAAGTAGATTTTCGTGATGAATTATTTTTATGGGATGCTCCTTTTGATAATCAAGCAAAATCATTTGCAAAGACAATAAATAGATTTGCTGGAATAACTTGGGGAAATGAGAATCTTGCTATTTTGAGTGATAATTGGTATGATACAAGAAATTCAAAAACATATTTGATTAATCCCTCAAATCCAAATCAAGAGGCAAAAATTATTTGGGATAGAAATTACCAAGATATTTATTCCGACCCGGGTGATTTTGAAACTATTAGAAATCAATGGGGCAGAAATGTTCTTGCAATTGAAGATGGCGAAGCGTTTTTGATTGGAGATGGCTATACAAAAGAAGGAAAATTTCCGTTTATTAATAAGTTTAATCTCAAAACATTCAAAACAACTTTGCTTTACAGGTCCACTTTAACAAATATTTTAGAAAATATTTATGATATTGTTGACATTAAAAAAGGCGAAGTTCTTGTTCAAATTCAATCAAAAAGCGAATATCCAAATTATTATATTAGAAGTTTAAACAAAAAAGAATCACTTTTACCAATTACATCTTTCAAAAATCCATTCGAAAGTATTAAAAATGTTCATAAAGAAGTGATAAAATACAAACGCAAAGACGGAGTGGTATTATCTGGAACACTATATTTACCAATTGGTTATGATACAACTAAAAAAGAAAAAATGCCACTTTTGATTTGGGCATATCCAGAAGAATACAAAGATAAAAATAGTGCCGGACAAAGTAGTTCCAATCCAAATGAATTTACTTTTCCAAATTATGGTTCATTTGTTTATTGGGTAACAAAGGGCTATGTGGTGCTTGATGATGCATCATTCCCAATAGTTGGCGAAGGCAAAGATGAACCGAATAATACATTTATCGAGCAATTAGTTTCCAATGCAGAAGCCGCAATTGATGCAGTTGATGCATTAGGATACATAGACAGGAAGAAAGTTGCGGTTGGCGGACATTCTTACGGTGCATTTATGACTGCAAATTTGCTAACACATTCAAATTTATTTGCTTGTGGAATTGCCAGAAGCGGTGCATATAATCGCACATTAACGCCTTTTGGATTCCAAAACGAACAGCGAAATTATTGGGAAGCAATAGATGTTTATTCGAAAATGTCTCCATTTAAAACTGCCGACAAAATGAAAACTCCAATTCTGCTTGTTCATGGCGAAGCCGACAATAATCCTGGAACATTTACTTTACAAACAGAACGCTATTTCCAAGCATTGAAAGGACTTGGTGCAAATGCAAGAATGTTGATACTTCCAAAAGAAAGTCACGGATATGTAGCAAAAGAAAATATATTCCACTTACTTTGGGAACAAGACCAATTCTTAGAGAAATATTTGAAAGGGAAGTAATAAAATTTGAATTAAAAAATTTTCGGCTCCTTAATAGTAATTTGAATAACGAAATTACAAAAAGGAGCCGATTATTTTTATTCGCTTTTCTGAAATTGCTTTATTCTCTCTCTAATAGAATTCTCACTACGTCAAGAAGTTCGCCAATTTGTGGTTTTGTAAGTTGGGCATCTGCGCCAACAGATTCGCCCTTATGAATAACATCTTTCGAAACAATCGAAGAGAAAATCACAACTGGTAATTTTCCAAATGTTGGAGAATCTTTTATTAATTTAGTTAACGTATAGCCATCCATTTTTGGCATTTCTATATCAGTAATCACCAAATTAACGATATTCTTTAGATCTTCTCCAGCTTTGATTCGTTCTTCTATTTCTGCCATTGCTTCCCAGCAACTTAAACCGTCATTGAAACTTGTTACTTCAAATCCGGCTTTTATTAATCGGTCTGTTATCATCTTTCGAATTACTACAGAATCTTCTGCGGTATAAACATGGAATTTTTTATCGACTATTTTATATGGTTGAGAGCCATCAATAGCACTTGTTGGATCAATATCAGCAATTATTTTCTCCACATCAAGCATCAAAATATGTTTGTTTTGATATGCAATCAAGCCAATTATTGATGATTTTTCGGGATCGAATTCCTGCATTGTGTCTGGTGAAATGATGTCATTCCAAGAAATTCTATGTATTCTCTGAACGTCATGAACAATAAAACCAACGCGTACTTTATTAAACTCAGCGATGATCATTTTTCGTTCTGCTGAATAGTTTGGAACATTGTATAAAAACTTGCAAATATCAACAGCAGGTATAATTTGCCCGCGTAGATTAAACACACCATAAACAGTATTTGGCATATTAGGCATTTTGGTTAGATCCGGCATTCTTATGATTTCTCTAACTTTTGCAACATTAATACCAAAAGATTGGATTTGTTCATTATTGCTTTTATCAACATATTTCAAAATAAATTCAACGACTTCTAATTCGTTTGTTCCAGATTCCAGCAGAATATTTGTTTTCATTTTTTTTACACAATTGATTTAACAATTTTAATATCAGTAATTATTGAATTCTTGTCTTTCAAATTAAAATCTTAATAATTCCCAGAGAGAACTCATATTTGCAACAGATGTATAAATTATCCACCTAAAACACAGTAGTCGTTGAATATTTACAATAACGATTCAATCCGCCGGGGATTGCTGGATTTAGGTGTATTTCAATTGTTACAAACATATAATCCCTATCGGGATAATCAATGCATTTCTTTAATTTTATTATTTTAAATTGTTCAGAAATACTTTTTTTTATTCAAATAACAAGGCAAATTGAAAATCATAAAACCGCTGGGTATTTACAAATTTCAACATATTAAAATTAACATTATTTTCTGAAATTACAAATAAATATTTATTTTATTAATAAAATTGTTGTATATAAGTTGTTTTCTTTTATCATTTAGAAATAAGTGTGTAATTTTGTAGTTAGTGTATTTTCAAATTGAGGTAAAATCTGATGAAAAAAGTGGCAGTAATTATGGCAGGCGGAATGGGTGCAAAGTTTTGGCCCAAAAGTACAGCTAAATTACCAAAACAATTCACTCATACAATGGGTGAAGGAACTCTTTTGCAGAACACTTATTCCAGATTATTGCAATTTTTTGAAAAAGAAGATATTTTTCTGATAACTGCATATAGATTTGTGGATGTTGTTAAGGAACAATTGCCAAAAATTCCGTTTGAAAATCTTATTTTTGAACCATTTGGCAGGCATACTGCTCCATGTACGGCTCTTGCAAGCATTTATTTGCAGAATAAGGGCTATTCTGATGATACAGTTATGTGCATTTTCCCGTCAGATCACATAATTTCTAATGTTGGTGAATTTATTCAAAGCATAGAAACGGCTGTAAAAATTGCATACAACAGGCATTCTGTTGTTACAATCGGCATTCCACCAACAAGACCGGAAATTGGATATGGATATATTCAACTTAAGCAGGATAATGCCGGTATTGAAGAATATTATGATTTGGGAGCAAGACTTACGAATACTTTTGCCGAAAAACCCGATAAAAAAACTGCAGAACGCTTCATAGACTCAGGAGATTTTGTTTGGAATAGCGGTATGTTTATTTGGCGAATTGATGTTTTTGAGCATTTATTTGCTAAATATTTGCCAAATTATGCAGAAAAATACGAAACTCTCAGAAGATATATCGGGAAAGAAGGTTATATTGAAGAATTGAAATACATTTATAAACAATTAAATCCAATGTCGCTCGATTATGGTATTTTGGAAAAAGCAGACAATGTTTATTGCATTCAGTCTTCATTTTTCTGGAGTGATTTGGATAATTGGGATGAATTATATAGATTATCATTGAAAGATGCTCATAACAATGTACTCGAGGGAGATATAATTTCAATCAACAACAAAAATTCTATGATTATTTCTCAAAGTGGAAAATTTGTTGGCGTTGTTGGTATGAGCGATGTAATTGTGATTGATACTGACGATTCGATTCTCATCTGTCGCAGAGGCGCTTCTGATGATGTTCAGGAACTTGTTGACCATTTGCGAAGACGCAATATTAATAAATTTTTATAAAATTTGAATTAAATTATGCCAAGAAAAAAAACAAATATTAATGAAAACTCTCAAGATACAGTAAAAACCACTGAAATTGAAATTGTTGAATCGAAAGCGCCGGAAGTTAATATTCAGCAAAAATCAAACAAGAAAAATCAACGTAGAAATTCAAAGAAAACTCTTGCAGAATCGAAGCCGATACTTGAAGTTATCGAGCCGGTTGCAGAAATAAAGAGAGATATTGTTTTGCCACAGGAAATTATTAGCGAAGATATTGATTTATCCAATGTTGAAGTAATTGATCTATCTGCCAAATCAAGCAAAAAGAAAAAGCCAAAAATCAAAGCAACTGCTGAAGTTATTATTGAAAATAAGGTTCCCGAAGTAAAAATTCAAGAGCCAGAAATCATTTCTGAAAAAACTTTAGATTTGAATGTTGCAATTGAAGAGATAAAAATTCCTAAAGTAGCTCCAAAATCTACCAAAAAGAAAAAAGCAAAGAAAAATGTTGTTGCCGTTAGCGAAAATCCGGAAATTCTCGAAATCCAAATTCCGCAAATTGAACCAGCAGTTGAAACGGTTGTTGAGCCAATTCTTGAAGTAGTTGAGGAAAAATCCGAGCCAATTGAAAGAACTATTCCTGCAAAATCAAACAAGAAGAAAAAATCCAAAAAACCATTCAAAGCAGAATTGATTACTGAAACTATTGTTGCAGAAAAGCCGGCTGAAATTGTAGCAGAGCAGAATGTAATTACAGGTGAAATTCCTGAATTGGAAAATTTAGTTGCAGAAAATGTTTTTATTGAAGAAAAAACAATTCAAACCGAGATTTTTCAACCAAAGAAAAATTCTAAAAAAAGAAAAAATAAGAATAAAAAAGTTGAATTGTTAGAAACAGTTGCTGAAACTGAACCTTTGATTATTGAAGAGAAAATTGAGATAGAGAAAGTTTTTGAATTTGAATTAAGTGAAGCTCAAATAAAAGCAAATGCAGAAAAAGCGGCATTAATTGCAGAAAAAAAACGAGCAAAAAGATTAAGAAGAAAAGCCAAGAAAAATCAAAAAGCTGAAGCAGAAACTACTGTTGCGGTTGAAGTAGAATCAATTTTGGAGATAATTCCCAAATCTAAAATTGAAGAAATTGTAGATGCAGATATTCCAGCTGATAATTATATAGTTGTTGATTTAACCAAAAATCTATTTCAAAATATAAATCTTTTAGAATCATTGCCAGCTTCGATTGTTGAGAATGATGACGAAATTTTAAATGAAGCAGAAAGTATCTACGAAATTCCAGCAGAAATTTCTGACGAAAAAGTGGATGTTATCATTCCGGAAGCACCAATTGAATCAAAATCAAAAAAGAATAATCGCAAGAAAAAGAAAAAAGAAAAACAGCAGAAAATTGAAGCGGTAGCTGAAGAAAGCGATGACACAACTAAAATAAGTATTAGTCAGGAAATTGCTGAAATTGCCCAAGAGAAAAAAGAAATCATAGCGGCTAAGCAGACTGATAAAAATTTGATTGAAAAGAAGCTCGAAGCTCCGGAAATAATAGTTGAAGTACCTGCAAAATTTGTTTCCAAACTCGAGAAAGAGATAATTCCTGTTCACATCATTGATAGCAAAGATATCAAAGCAGTTAAAATACAGGATAAAAAAGAGCCGAAGCATAATCAACTTATCAAGGTTAATGAGAAAAAGCAACTCGAAAAACGCAAAACTTCTCTTAAAAGATTGATTCCTGAGTATTCAATAATTCCGGCATTGAAATTATTAACAAATGCAGAAAAATCTAATCCGTTGATCACAAATTCTATTAATAAAGTAGATGAATTTTTGAGAAAAGAATTATATATCGAAAGCGGGATGAAATTTATTCTTGCTGTAAGTGGCGGAGTGGATTCGATTGTTTTGCTTGATATTATGGCGCAACTTGCATCGAAATATTATTTTACGATTTATATCGGACATTTCAATCATAATTTGCGTGGCGAAAATTCCAAAAAAGATGAGCAGTTTGTTAAGTCTTTGGCAGAGCAGTATAAATTGAATTATTATCATTCATCGGGAAATGTAAAGCAATTTTCAGAAAAAAATTCTATTTCAATCGAGCATTCTGCACGTACTTTGCGATATAATTTTTATGAAAGAACAGCGAGAACAATTACGGCTGATTTTGTTGCTTCGGCACATAATGCAGATGATTCTGCAGAAACTTTTTTGATTAATTTGATGCGTGGCTCCGGGCTAACCGGCTTGAGCGGCATTCCGTCCAAAAGGCATTTAGTGAAAAATGTTTTGATTGTTCGTCCATTGATTAATTTCAAAAAATCAGAAATTATTGAATATGCAAAAACCCGCAATTTGAAGTGGCGAGAGGATGAGTCAAATTCATTGATGAATTACACGAGAAACAAAGTAAGATTGGATCTTTTGCCAAAATTAAGAAATGATTATAATCCTTCGATTGTTGATACATTAAATCGCACAGCTCGATTGCTTCAATCTGCTGATACGATAGTTGATGATATTGTTAGGAAAAATTTGCCTAATCTTGTTTTTGATGTTACCACCGAAAGATTCTTAATAAAAATATCAATTCTGCAGACCTTTGATGAGTTTATTCAAGGCGAATTGATTCAATCGGCAATGCAGAAGTATTTCCGTTCGCATCCTTTGAATTTGAATACAATCGA
>JANJUO010000139.1 GCA_024710535.1 bacterium | reverse complement strand
GTTTTGTAGTGGTTCCACCTGAAGTTTTAGAAAAATATTCAAGAGGCGAAACAATCTCTCTTGATGAAGAAAAAATGATATTGGGATTTCCTGAAATAGGCAAGCGAATTATCCAGAATATTCCAAGACTTGAAGCCGTTGCAGAAATAATCGGACAGCAAAATTTGGATTATAAGGTAAATACAAAAGGTGAAGAATGCACAATCCCTGTTGTTTCAAGAATTCTAAAAGTTCTGAATGATTATGATAGAATTGTTAGTGCCGGAATACCACCACAAGATGCAGTTAAGAAAATGTTTTATAATCAGGCAAAATACGATCCTGAAATATTGAATTTGCTGATAAAAGAGGTATCTTCATTCAATCAAAAGGGTGCAATTAAGTCAGTGAATTTCAAATCTTTAAGAATTGGTATGGAACTTGCCGATGATATCAAAGATGACAAAGGCCATATTTTGCTTGCAAGAGGTTACGAAATTACCGATATGATACTGATGCGGCTTATCAATTCTGCAAAAGTAAGAAATATAATCGAGCCAATCTTAGTTTATTTCAAAGATTACGATTAAAATTATTGAATTTGAAGAAATGAACCCAACAAAACAAGCATAATATTAAAAGTAAATTAATAATTATTTATTTATTATTTGTTTTGATTTTCTTTCAACAATTATCTGACTTCTATCCAATTAAACTGCTTTATATTCGTTAATGTAAATGTCTAATAATCAATGCTTTACAAATATATAAATATTTTCATATTTGGCAAGATAATTGATTGTATTTGTATTGAAGTGTATTTAGTTTTGAAATTCAGTATATTTACTGATAATTTTGTTGTATTTAATCGTATAATTTTGTAAGTTGAGAAAGTAATTAATTGGAATATATTTATGTTTAGAATTTCTGTCATTTTAATTGGATTTTTGCTGGTTTTTCAGGGCTCTTTACTATTTAGTCAAAGTGTTGGTATTACAGATGGTCCTGATTTTACTCCTGATGCAAGTTCTCTTTTAGAATTGAAAACCACAACCCGTGGCTTTTTGATGCCAAGAATGACCGCTGCTCAAAGGAATGCGATAGTATCTCCTGCGGCAGGATTGATGGTTGTTCAAACTGATAACCAACCTTCAGCACCTGCAGGTATATGGTATTATTATGTCGATCCAAACGATTCGAATAATAACGAGTGGAGGAATGTATATTCTGAAGGATATGTTTCAGATATAGCTCTATCTTTAAGTTATGCTACATTTAATGTAAACATAGCCTCAAATCTCGCTACTATTACAGGTAGTTGGGATTCTCAAAATGCTAATCTTATTCTTGCATCACCTGATGGGGTGGCTGGAGTTCCAATATTTAGAAAAATCGAAGCAGGCGATATTTCAAGTATCAATGCTTCAACTATTAATACCGGAACTCTTAGTGTTTTATATGGAGGAACTGGATTAAATACTGCCCCAACTGCAAATAGCGTTATCCTTGGCAACACTGCAGGTACAGGATATACAAATACAGGCGCTGGAACACAAGGTCAAGTGCTTGTAGTTAATAGTTCGGGAGTTCCAGAATGGCAGACTACTCCGCTACCAACATTAGAGGACGGTAAATTATGGATAGGAAACGTCAGTGATGTTGCTACTGCCCAAACAATTACCGGAGATGGAACAATTTCGAATGCCGGAGTATTGACTGTTACTGGTATAAACGGCACTACAATTAGTAATGTTGCTCCAACAAATAATCAAGTATTGACTTTCAATTCAACATCTGGGGAATGGGAAGCAACCACAATAAATGCCACCACCATAGATGGCGTATTAGAAGTAGAAAATGGCGGCACAGGTGTTTCTGCTATTACCGGAATGGTAAATGGCAATGGAATTGCACCAATGGAAGGCATAACAAATACAGCTGGAAATATTACATATTGGTCTGATTCTGAAACAATTGGTGGAGAAGGAAATTTAACTTGGGATGTAACAAACAATATATTAAATATAGATGGTTCGGTTACATTAGTGCCAACTACAACAGCACCATTGACTCCTACTGAAGGTCAATTCTATTATGATAATACAACTAATGATTATCTTTTTTGGAATGGCACGGCTTGGGTAACAATTGGTTCAACAAATTCCGGAAGTGGTTCAAAATGGATATTAAACGGCTCAAAATTATATCCGAATCCAGTTAATGATTGGTATAGTATGCAATGGGGTCAGGGAAATTCTTCGGCAAACCAATCTACTGCTTTCGGTGGTGGTACTGCTTCTAACAACAGAGCTACTGCATGGGGTACTGGAACAGCATCTGCAAATATTTCAACTGCTTGGGGAAGTGGCTCGACGGCATCAAATAATGGTAGCACTGCATTTGGGCAGAATACTAT
This sequence comes from bacterium, assembly GCA_024710535.1. Classification (GTDB taxonomy): domain Bacteria; phylum Bacteroidota; class Ignavibacteria; order Kapaibacteriales; family UBA2268; genus JANJUO01. The sequence goes on along the minus strand of JANJUO010000139.1, from coordinate 8,547 downwards.
TGCTTCAGGCAATTTTGCAACTGCTTGGGGCGATGCAAATACCGCTTCTGCACAATTCTCAACTTCATTTGGTCAAAATAGTATTGCATCAGGAAATTATGCTACTGCTTTTGGTGGTAGTTCAAGAGCAACAGCTGATTATGCTGTGGCTTGGGGTAATTTAGATACTGCTTCTGGTGCTTATTCTACTTCTTTTGGAGCTGGTAATAATGCAAGTGGCAACAACTCTTTAGCAACTGGTCAAAGTACAAAATCACAAGGTATTTATTCTGCTACATTAGGTTTTAACACAATAGCATATTCTGGTATGGAAGTGGTTTTAGGGCAATATAATACCGCATATTCTCCACTTAATACTTGGGGATGGAATACAGCAGATAGATTATTTGTTTTAGGTAATGGCATAAATTCAAGCACCAAAACAGATGCATTGGTTGTTTATAAAGATGGAAATACTGATTTATTTGGCGACCTATCTTTAAAAAACAACAATAGTTCTGCTAATGAAATCAAATTATTTGAGCCAAATGGCGGATCTGAATATTCTTCATTCAAATCACCAAGTTTGGATAACAATCTTGTTTACACACTTCCACCTGCCCAAGGTGCGGCAAGTACTTATTTGCAAAATGACGGTAGTGGAAATCTTTCTTGGGCTTCTTCAACTGTTAGTACTGTTCCATTTGGTTCTATTACAACAGGCACTAATACTACTGCAACAATGACAGTTTCATCAGGCGCCTCATTGTTATTAGATGGAACAGGTATCGTTGAATCAAGTGTTTTCAAGGGTAGTGGCTCCACTTCCACTGCAGTTGATTTGGCAACTGCTGAAGTAAATGGCACTCTTCCTGTTGCAAATGGTGGTACTGGGAATTCTACACAAACTCCTTTTGGTGTAGCTTATGGTAACACTGATGGCAATCAATTACTTTACACTCCTGCTGGAACAACTGGTCAATTACTAATGGGTAATACAGGGGGCTCTCCGGTTTGGCAGAATGGGGCAACAGCATTGTCGAGTTATTATTGGGGATTAACTGGTAATAGCGGCACTGACTCTACAGTTAATTTTATTGGAACTTCGGATAATAGCCCAGTTGTTGTTAAAACTAATAATACTGAAAGATTAAGAGTTACAAGAACTGGTAATGTTGGTATTGGCGGCGCTCCTTCCCAAAAACTTGAAGTTAAAGATGGTAATTTTCTATTGTCTAATTCCGGCTCAGCAGGTGAATTAAGATTCCAAGAGCCAAATGGCGAAAATTTCACTGCATTCAAAGCACAAACACAAAATAACGATCACATTTATACTCTGCCGGCAAATAATACACTTGCAAACTATAATGGATCAGATAATATTGGTGTATTGGCAGGCGATATGAGTGGTAATGATGGAAATTTGCAATGGATAAGTGCAAAATCTTTTGGTGGTTCTTATGTTAATATTACTGTTACTGAAGTTAATCAAGACTATACAGCACTGTCAACTGATGCTTTTATTATTATTTCAACTAATAATAGAACTGTTACATTACCGAGTGCAGCTGCCAACGCGGGCAAAGTTTACTATGTTGCAATTGCGACAGCAGTTACTTCCCAAGCATATTTAACAGTTACCGGTTCAGATAAAATTTCTGTTGAAACTCTGTTAAGTACAATGACACTTAAATATGGTAATGGTAATGCAGATTTTTCTGGTGCAGTAATGGTAAGTGATGGAGTAAGTAAATGGTATGTAATTTCAACGAGAAGATCCAATCAATAGTATTTATGACAAAATATGAATTATATGATAAATTGAAAAAAGAAGGCATATTTTGGAGTTATGATAATGAAAATATTGAATATATTGGTGATAAATTACTTATCGAGCATACATTGATTTGGGCTGATGTTCCAGACATTTTGAACTTATTTAAGGTTTTCACCAAAGAAGAAATTATTGATGTTTGGAATAGAAAAATTGTACCGGATGAGCGTTACTTCAAATTGAATATTTATTTGGGATATATATACTTTGATTTGCCAGACCCTTACAAATACATTGAAGAGAATAAATTAAAATTTTCGAGATATGAAAAAATTAGAAGCATGAGTTTAGATATATGAAAAAATTATTTATTATATTAATTGCAATTTTTGCATTCACACCATTTATGTATTCCCAAAAAATACATAATCACGGTGCAAATATATATTTCAACGATGGTGTGATTGTCAAAATGGTTGACATAGAATTTGTCAATGATAATGGCGGCAATGTTACAATGCGTGATGCATCTCAAGTTCGTTTAGATGGCGGCAATTTTCGCAACGAAAGTGGCTACATTTTGATAACTGAAGCGGCAATTATTCAAACCACCGAAAATCTAATAAATAAAGGTACGTTTTTTAATGATGAATTGAGTTTCACAGTAGTTTTCAAAAACGTTGTGAACTATGGCACAATCAATAATGAACACATTATTGAAATCGGCGAAGATTAAACCTTTTTTGGTTTATTAAAAATGCCTGATGATTTAATTCTCAGGCATTTTTCGTAACAACAAAAAACATCAACGTTTCTCTCCTTTGGAAGCATTATGGCATGCCCTAACAATTGTGCAAGCTCCATTGACTCCCAATACATCCTCCACAACAAAAACATCCAATGCTTTTGAAAACATCTGATGTTTTTCTACAATTCGGAGTCATTCGTTCCCAATTTATAATCTTGTGATAAAATTGATTCAATGATCAACAAGCAAAATATATTGGAACTTCCTTGAAAATTCAATATGGATTGCCTATTTGTAACATTAGAATCTACCAATACTACTACCAAACTACTCACAAATAATTAGAAAAATTATTAACCAAATTTAAGCCAATACCCAAAAAAAATCCAATTATTTTAAATTTTTGTTTTATATTTGTTACTTTTTTTGGGTTCGGTTGTTAATACAATTGTGTGGATGGTTTAATAAATTTTTAGATGAATTTAGAAAAATATACAGATAAAGAACTTGCTGATTATTTGAGAAACGGAAACTGTAAAGACGATGTTTTTAGGGAGATTTACAGGAGGTATTCTCCGATGATTGCCGCTTATTGTCGATGTTTGATTTATCGGCGAGACGTTGCTGAAGATATTTTTCAAGAGACATTCATAAAATTTTATCAATCTATCGACAAGAATTTTGAATTTGCAAATATACCGGGATTCTTGACAACTATAGCGAAAAATTTGAGTTTCAATTATCAAAGATTGAAGAAAAATACTGTCGAAATTGAAGAAAATACTATTTCACAAGACGTTAATTTACAATATGATAATAAAGAATTACTTGAATTGATAATTACTTCGCTTGATTTGATTGATGATGATTATAGAGAAATATTTATTTTGCGTGAATTTGATGGCATGAATTATTCTGATATTTCCGAGAAACTTGATATAAGTGTGGGAAATGCAAAAGTTAGGTTTTTGCGTGCCAAACAGAAAATTATAAGTGTTTTGAGTCCTTATTTGAAAGATTTATCTAAAAACGGATAAAAGGGATTTTGAGAAATGGATAAATTTGAATTGTTGTCTGACCTTGCTGACGGAGTACTTGATAGCAGTCAGGAGCAGGAATTATTTGCCGAGCTTGCCATTAATGAAGAATTGCGTGGCGAGTTTAAGCAATTACTTTCTTTTAATTCGACAATAAAAAGCAATCGTGCTTTGTTTGACGTGAATAGTGGCTCCACAAATGCAATTTTTTCGGCAATTGGCATACCTACGGCGGGTGTTGTAAGTGCCACAAACATTGCAACAAATTCTGCCACTGCTGTTTCAGTATTTAATTTTGCAAAATATTCGCAGGCAATAATTAGTGCTGGAGTTGCCACATTAACAACTGCCGCATTGTTTTTATTGTTTTTGAATTTTTATGGAGAAGATTTTTTTGCGGGAAAATCGAATGTAAATAATATTGGAAATTCGGAAATTCTAACACAAAATGAATATAATAATAATGTTCAGAATAGTTCACCAGTTATTTCTCCATCTGAAAACTTGAGTTCAAGCGAGAAAATCAAGTATATTTACATCGAAAAGAAAGCAGAAGATAAACCATTGACAAAAAATGATTTGGCAGAAGTTCAATATATTGAAATTAATCCCAAATCAAACGATAAACCTATAATAATTGATCCAATAGATTTGAAAAAAGTGCAAAATTCTAATCTGCCTGTTTATGAATTGGATGAATTTTTGGCTTATCATAATCAGGTAAGTAAAAAGTCCTTTTTTGAGATTGAAGCAAGGGGATTTCAGAATTGGCATATAGAAACCGAAACTATTTCTCCATCGAAAATTGCTAATTTCAATAATTTGGGTATAAGTGCAATTATTAATATAGATAAAAGTCTATCACTTGGATTTGAATTAAGGCAGGAAACATTTTTCCAGAAATTTAATGGCGTAGATATGCTTGGTCAATTTAATTTATACGAACAGCAACCAAATTTTACTACCTATGGGATGATGATTAGATACGGATATAATGTTTCGGATTATTTCAAACCTATTGCCCAAATTTCAATTGGCGGAGCCAATGTTGGATTTATTGGAAGATTTATGGGCGGATTGCAATACAAATTTACTGATGAATTGAAATTTATAATTGGTTTGGAATATAGTAATTTGTTTTATAATTATCAGTCACAGACATTCAATTCCGATAAAGTCGGAATAAATTACGGAATAAGTTATAGTTTTTAAATATTTTTTGTCAAATTTTTATAAGGATTTTTTATGAAAAAATTAGTTTTAACAATCGCAGCACTTTCGCTACTTTTTGTAATTAGCGGATGCGATAATCCATTGGGAATGGATAAAAAAGTCAAAGTAACTACTGCTTTGAATTTTGAATCAATTCTACAAGAATCCAGACTTGTTGTGTCTGATGCAGATTATAATCTCACTATTAGAAGTATGGATGAATTCATCAACTTCCAGACAAAATATCTGCCACACATCTCTGCAATGCCATTTACAAAGATCACAGACAGAGTTGATTTCGACACCGAAATGCTTGTAATCGTAGGTAGCAAAATGCATCCAAGTGGATCAGATTATATCGAAGTGAAATCGATTTATTCAAACGGCAAAACAATTACTGTTTATGCAAAAGAAGTTTATAGCAGTACCGGAACAGCCGATATTGGCTATCCTGTTCATGTTGTTAAACTTAAGAAAAGTGATTTGCCTGTGGAATTTGCTGAAAGAGAAATTATCAAGAAGAACACAGATGTTCAGGATAATTTCCCAATCAAATTCTATACATTAGTGCAGGGATCACATGATGTGATCAGCGAAAAACCTTTTAATACGGTTTTAAGAACAAAAGATGAACTTGATAAATTTGTAAAAACTTATCCAACAAATAGTTATGATGCGGCTGGAAGAGCAATCACATTGAAAATTCCGGCTGTTAATTTCGACAAGGAAATGATTCTTGTTGTTCATGAAGGAATGCAATCAAGCGGTAGCAACAAACTTGCAGTCGAAAAAGTTGCTATGATGAATGGAGTGATTTATGTATATTCTGTGCTTTATATCCCTGAAATCGGCACTGATGATATTGGCTATCCTGTTCATATTGTTGCAATTCCAAAATACGATAATAAAGTAGTTTTTGAACCAACAAGAATCGAAAAAATCAAGAGCGATAATAATGATGATAATACAGATCCCGCTATCACAAACGATTTGATGAATACAAAATGGCAATTATATTCATGGACAAATTCTAATGGCGAAACTACTAAATTTGCAGATATTCAATTCATCAAAGAAGAGCCATCATTCATTCCTGAAAATTATACAATAGAATTCTTCTCAGCAATGAATTTTTATGGCAAAGCTGGTTGCAACGAATTCAAAGGAATTTATAAAGCAGATAATGGCTATATGGGAATTGGAAATATTGGACAAACAAAAGTTAATTGCTTTATGAGTTCAGAATATATTACTGCTATTGTTGGAGCATATAAATATCGTTATATCGATAGAAGCACTTTGGAAATCGTAAGCAATGATAAAAATATGAATGTAATGACATTTATTGTATCTAAGTAGTTATACGTAGAAATTCAGTAGAAATGAAACTTACAATTAAATATTTTGCTGAAAAAATAAGCAAACTGCCTTTGAAACATTTTGAGTACGATTGTATTTGGAAAAATTCAAGGGCAGTTTTTTCTTTATTTTTATTAATTTCAATTTTATTTGTTAATTCATGCAAAGAGCCAATTGGAATAGAAAGTTCATTAAATACATCAAATTTATCAGATTATAAATATTTGAAATTAGAATTAGGAGATGAATTTTTGTATGAAGTATCCGAATTTGACGAAAATGGAAATCCTTTGACTAACATCAGATATGAGAATTGGCAAATTGGGAAAATTGACACAATCGATAATATTCTATGTTATAGAATCAATGTATATGATGAAGCAAAAATTAAAATCAATACAATATACATATCAACAAATTTGAATCTTGTTTCATTAAATTCAAAATATGGATTGAGTCTTATTTTGAATGAATCTCAAATTAATCCTCTTAATTATCAAGATTTCACAAATCATTGGGATATTATTTCCAAATATAATTCAAGTTACGCTGATACTGCTATCGTTTTTGAGGATACAATTCGTATCTTTAATTCTCAAACCAATTCTAATGATAATTATATTAAAAAAATAAAAAAAATTCAAGGAATGAATTTCCAAGAATTCAATGTTACAGATTTCAGAAATGCAGAAAAAAAATCAATAGTTAATATATTGAATACTAATATAAGCGAAATCATCGAAAAGATTGATTTGGCAAACAATTCAAGTTTATATAATGAAAAAATTTTGATTAATTCACTTCAAGAAATTCAATTCACCAAAAATGTTGGAATCACAAGGATAAATGCTCAAATCACAGAACTAATCAGCAATAAAGCAGGTAATCATAATAATGGTTACATAATTAAATCAATCCAAAAAAAATTATTAACAAAAAAAATAAAATAATCTTTTTTGCATTCCCAAAATTAATTAAATTACATCTTTTTTAATTTGAAATTTGAATTTATGAGAAATAAATTATTTTGTTTAATAATATTGTTCTTGGCAATAAATACATTGTATTCGAATGATCCGGCTTCGCTTGTAAAGCAATTCGACAAATTACTAAATGAAAATCAAGATTCCTTGTTTGTTAAAGCCTCTGAACTAAAGAAAACTGCAGATCAATCCCAAGATAAAAAAACTGAAGCAATTGCCAGTATGTTTATTGGAATTTACTATTCAAAGAATGGCATAAATGATAAATGTATCGAATTCTATGCTGAAAGTGAGCAATTGATGATGGAGTCAAAATATTATGATTATATGCCGAGATTATATAGTGGATTTGGTGCGGTATATCGTCATTTGAAAGATTTTTCGAAGTCTAATTCGTATTTTATGAAGGCTCTCGATCCCAAGTACAACATTGATGATAAATTAAAAGCAAAAGTCTTGAATAGAATTGGCGATATGCAACGAGATATGGGAAATATTGATAGTGCATTTTATTATTACTTTGCAAGTTTGGAAGTTGCAGATAAGGTTGATGAAATTACAGTAGCAAATAATTTTAATAATTTGGGTGATTTACATCATTACAAGAGAAATTATGATTCATCTTATTATTACTACACTAAATCGAACTCAATCTTAATAAAAAAAAATATTTATCCTGAAATTTGCGAAAATTATTATAGTATTGCCCTTCTTCAGAAAGATTTCCACAACAAATCAAAAGCAATTGAATATTTGAATCTTGCATTTGAGATAATTAAAAATGATAGTTCGAGCTACGAACTATATAATGCTATCGAAAAAGCAGTTGAAATCTATACAGCTTTCAATTATGTTGATTCAGTGAATTTCTATTTGAGGAAATTGATAATATTAGAAAAAAAATCAAGTGAAACAAAATTATCAAAAAATATTAGTTCTATCGAACTCGCTCAAAAACTTACTTATAAAGAAAGTGAATATAAACTACTTAAAGAGCAGAACGAATTAAAAGATTTGATAAATTACTTGCTTGGTGTAGTTATTTTGCTGGTAATTTTTGTAGGATTTCTATTTTGGAAGCAAATCAAACTCAAAAAGCAAGAAAATCAAATCCTATTTGAGCAAAATGAAAAAATCAAAAAGCAAAAAGAAGAGCTTCAGTTTGCTTACGATAATATCAATGAATTAAATGCAACAAAAGATAAATTTTTCTCAATTATTGCCCATGACTTGAAGAATCCTTTGGGTAGTTTCAGAGAAATCACAAACTTGCTTTATAATTCACATTCAGATTTTACTGAAGAAGAAAAGCTGGAATTTTTGGAATTGATGAAAGATTCTGCAAAAAATGTATATTCATTATTGGAAAATCTTTTGGAGTGGAGCCGTTCTCAAAGAGGTTACATTCAGTTCGAACCAAATAATTTCAATTTGAATAAACTTGTAGAAAATAAT
>JANJUO010000128.1 GCA_024710535.1 bacterium | reverse complement strand
GCTTTCATACTAATATAAATTGCTTCTATTATCTGATGATGACCATCAATAATCAAAAAAAGCATCAATGCAATCATTTCCTTGAATTCTCCAAGCAAAGTTGGGTTTGCACTTGCGGTATCAAATAGTGCTGATGTTTGAAATCCCATATCCATATCAATCAATCCACCTGCCATTCTTGCCGCAAAGAACACTAAATTTATCGAAAATCCGATAATTAATCCAAAAAGAAATTCTTTTAAAACAACTAATGCTAAATACCATAAATGAAATTCAATTGTAGGCTGCTCAGTCCAATAAATGCTTGTTACTGAAATCGATATAATAATAGCCATAAATACTTTGACATGAGGAATTATCACATCATTTTTGAACATTGGAGCGCCTGCAAATACTCCAAGAATACGTATAAAAATCAAAGTTCCAATCAGAAACTTTGAAGTTAAAGCATATATAGTAGTTGAATCCAGCATTCTACATTGTCGCAATCATATTCATAATTCCAATTGTAAATGTTTTCAGATGCGAAATCATATACGGCAACATAAGAATAATCACTATAAAAACGGCTACCAACTTTGGAACAAATGTAAGAGTTTGCTCTGAAATTGAAGTTGCCGCTTGAAAAATTGAAATTATCAAACCAATTACTAATGAAACCAAAAGCAAAGGTCCAACAATTATAAACACATAATAAAATGCGTCTCTTACAAGCGAAATAACTACCTGATCAGTCATTTATTTTCCTAATTTAAAATACTTTTCATTAAAGAATCTACTATCAAATACCAACCGTCCACCAAAATGAACAGTAATATTTTTATTGGTAGCGAAATTAATTGTGGTGGAAGCAAAAACATACCAAGCGACATCAATGTACTTGCAATAATCATATCCAAAACCAAAAATGGAATAAACACCATAAACCCAATTTGGAAGGCAACTCGCAATTCGCTCAATGTATATGCAGGAATTACTGTCCATGTGGATACTTCCGAAACATCATTTGGACGATCGGCACCGCTAAGTTTCAAGAATAAACCCAAATCTTCTTCGCGTGTTTGTCGTAGCATAAACTCACGAAATGGCTTTATTATGTTCTCAATTGCTTGCTCCTGAGTAATTTCTTCCTTCATATATGGCTGAATACCTTTAGAATTTGCTTCATCAAGAACAGGTTGCATCACAAAAAAAGTCAGGAATAATGCTAAAGAGGTCAGCAATTGATTTGGTGGCTGAGTATGTGTTCCTAATGCTTGCTTCAAAAAATGAAACACTACAATTATCCTTGTGAAACTTGTCATCATCACTAAAATTGATGGTGCAAGTGTTAGCACAGTCATTACTGCCAAAATCTGCAAAGTTAATACCAAATCATTATTACCATTATCCATATCAACATTAACAGATAATTTTGGAAGTGGTATTGTTGTTGCTGGCGGCTGTCCTTGCGAAAATGTATCAGCACTAAACAAAAACACAAAAGCAAAAATTAATATTGAGTAAACAATAAGTTGCTTATTTGTTTTGATTTGTATTTTGCTGTTAATTCGCTTTATTTGATTTAGTATTTTTTCTTTCATTTTCACTCACAACTATAATTAACAAATTTGACTAATTATAACCAAATTCTAAATTCAAACTAACTACTCAATATTAATACCAAACTTTTAAATAGAAAACTTCGATTCAAGTAATTGTATATAATTAAACAAATTATATCAATTTTTTGAGAATTTCGACATTCAGCAAAAATTGTTCAAATATCAACACTTGGTTATTATTATTAATGAATGGAACCGAATTTATTTTTTGCATTTTAATTATTAATGAATAATAAAAAGTAATTAATAGTAAATTGCTTTCAATCTTTTGTGAAATTTCGAATATAATACAACGTCAATTAATCATTAAAATAAAGAATAAATTATCGATTTTAAAAATTTTCATAAAGATAGTTCGTCATTTATTAAACGAAATAATTTGAAAGACAAAGTTTGGAGTAAATATATAAAAATGAGTGATCCTCAAAAAAATGATAACAAAAACCCATTTAATGAATTTAGAAAAATGGGCAATGACAATCAGAATAACGTGATGCGAAATATGATGATTTGGCTGGTATTAGCCGCCGGAATTTTTATGGTTTATATCTTTATGCAGGGTGCTCAAACCCAAAATGAGCATATAGAATATACAGATTATTTGAATTTTTTGAATCAAGATTTAATCAAATCTGCTGTGATTTATAAATCACAATTGAATGATTATGATTTCAATGGTGAATTAAAGAAGCCTGTAACTATAACTATTGCAGGAAAGTCAAGAACAATTTCCAAATTTACAACCAAACTTGGCGTGCTGGATTCAGAATCCGAAAGAATTTGGGCAGAAAAGGGAATTATTTGGAAATACAAAGAATCTTCTACATTTTCACAGTACTTACTTGGGCTTCTACCTTGGGTAGTATTGCTTGGATTCTTCATATTTTTTATGAGAAGAATGCAGAATGGCGGTGGAGCAAAGGGGATATTTTCTTTTGGGAAATCGAAGGCAAAATTGCTCAATGAAGGCTCGCAGAAAATTACTTTTAATGATGTTGCAGGAGCGGATGAAGCAAAATTTGAACTCGAAGAAATCATTGAATTTCTAAAAGAACCTCATAAATTTCAAAGATTAGGAGGAAAAATTCCTCGTGGTGTATTGCTATTGGGACCTCCGGGAACCGGAAAAACCTTGCTTGCAAGAGCCGTGTCAGGCGAAGCAAATGTTCCGTTTTTCTCTATTTCCGGTGCCGATTTCGTGGAAATGTTTGTAGGTGTTGGAGCAAGTAGAGTAAGAGATTTATTTGAGCAAGCAAAACGCAATTCACCTTGTATAGTTTTCATTGATGAAATTGATGCTGTTGGTCGTCATCGTGGTGCCGGACTTGGCGGTGGACATGATGAAAGAGAGCAAACATTGAATCAATTATTGGTTGAAATGGATGGATTTGAGCAAAATAGCGGTGTAATAATTATTGCGGCAACAAACAGACCAGATGTATTGGATCCAGCATTACTTCGTCCGGGTAGATTCGATAGACAAGTTGTTGTTGACCGACCTGATGTGAAAGGCAGAGAAGGGATTTTCAAAGTTCATACAAGCAAAATCCCACTTGGAAGTGATGTTGATATCGCTGTTCTTGCAAAAGGAACGCCCGGATTATCTGGTGCTGATATTGCAAATATTGTTAATGAATCTGCATTACTTGCGGCTCGTAGAAATAGCGATAAAGTTACAATGTATGATTTTGAAAATGCAAAAGATAAAGTTTTGATGGGAGTCGAACGCAAGAGTTTGGTGATCTCAGATAAAGAAAAAGAGCTGACTGCTTATCATGAAATGGGCCACGCACTTGCTGGAATGATGCTACCTAATTCAGATAATGTTCATAAAGTTACGATTATTCCAAGAGGAAGAGCATTGGGCTTAACTTGGAGTATGCCAAACGAGGAATATCATTCCAAATCCAAAGAGTATTTCGAGGATGCTCTCGTTGTTTTACTTTCTGGAAGAGCCGCAGAAAAACTTGTATTCAATATTCAATCAACCGGCGCCTCCAATGACTTACAACGTGCAACTTACATTGCAAAAAAAATGGTTTGCGAATGGGGTATGTCTGATGTAATTGGACCTGTTACATTCCATAAAGAAAACGATGAAGTATTTCTTGGCAAGGATTTTGCTCATCATCGTGATTTTAGCGAAGAGACTTCTCGAATTATTGATAACGAAGTAAGAAAAGTTTTACTAAGTGCACAAGAGAGAGCTATTGAATTATTATCCGGCAACTTGGAAATGCTTCATAAAACTTCAAAAATACTATTAGAACGAGAAATTTTGGATTTCGAAGAGTTAAATATGATAATACAAGGAGATGAATTGCCACCTATTTCCAGACAAGCATTAAATGCAATTAGGTCAATGAATCTTAATAATAATGAAAATACTGTTTTGGATAAAGTTCAAAATAATTAATTTTTTTACAACACTATTTTACTATTATACGGTAGGTGTAAAGTGTCTAACGAATTAACAACAAACGGGAATGATGCAATGACATCAGAAACAACACAACCATCAACAGAAGTTGAAGTTGTTGTCAATAACGCAGTGGTAACTGCAAATGTTGAAACAACAGCAGAAAAAGCCCAAATTTCGGCAGTAAGCGAACCGGAAAGCGGTCAGGTACTTTCTAAGTACAACAGTGATGCTGATTATTCCAATGCTTTGAATTCAGTACTTTCTGAAATTGAAGCGGCTGTAAAATTTGCAGAGGAATCTTCCGACTGGAAGGATATCAGAACCAAACTTACAAATGCCAAAGATAAGTTGCGAGGTCTTTTCTTGAAAGATGAAGACAACAGCAGATTAATGGATATGATTAACGTTTCTTTTGATAATGTTAATCAAAGACAAACATTGGAGAGAGAGAAATTCGAAAAAGAAAGCCACGAAAACTATGTTGAAGTGAAAGTGAAGGTTGAAGCGGCTGTAAAGGAATCTCTTGAATCCACAGAGTTTAAGCATTCTCGTGAATTATTGCTTAATGCTCAAAATGAATTTAAAAACTTAAAATTGAAACGTTCTCATCGTGATGAACTTTATGAAATGATTAATAAAGCATTCGAAGAAATCAGCCGTAAACAAATGTAAGAACGTGAAAATTTCGAAATGGAATGCATAGAAAATTATCATAATATAAAATCCAAAATAGATGTTTTGGTTGAGAAATCAAATTCAACTACTGAATTTAACGATACACGCGAAGAATTAATTGCAATTCAAAAGCAAATCAAAGACTTGAAATTGAAACGTGATCAAAGAGAAGAACTTTTCCAAACAATTAGAGATTGCTTTGAAGTGCTTAATCGCCGTCAAAGAGAAGATCGTATGAGCAATGACACTGAAGTTACTGCTAATTATGCAAAAATGAAAAAAATTGTGGAAGATTCAATCAATTTCTCTACAGATAACGAAAATTATCAAGATGCTCGC
>JANJUO010000104.1 GCA_024710535.1 bacterium | reverse complement strand
TTGTGTTGCGCCATAACCTCTATGTAAATAAGACGAATAAATCAATCCACTTGAAAGGGGTTTTGAAACTAAAACAATATTCAGGTTTGTGTTCAAAATAAAAATACAGAATAACAGAAGTACTTTTATTGCTAATTTGATTGATTTGTTTAGCATAAATGCCTCTTTTTGAAAAATTGTTAAAAGCACACTTGCAACTTAAAAAGATTTTTTATTAATTCCAAAATAATAATTGTGAAATAAATAACAATAAATTAAAGGTAATGAGTGTTGGGAGTTGGAAAAAAGAGTTAATATTAAACAAACAAGGATGTTTGTTCTTTACGATTCATTTTTGTAGGGAACGCAGATCTGCGTTCCTTACAATTAAAAATTGGAAGCATTTGGGCTTGCCCAAATGTTACCATTGGAGCAAGCTCCAATGCATCCATTTTTTAATCTGCAACACTTGCCTATTGCTGTGTATTTGAATTGTTTTTACTTTGTTAAACATACTGTAATAAAAAAATCCATTTCATTCAAAAAGAATTCTATGGATTTTTTAATCTAAAATTATGACATTTACAAACTAAAATATTTTTGCTTAAGCTTGAAGAAAATTTTATGAATTACTTTCATCAAAAAGTTCACGCTTAACGAATGCGGCAACCATTTTTAGCATTGGTAAATCCAAATCGACATCAACATCTGCTTGGGATTCTCGCCAATTAATATCCGGATTTGCTAATACAAATTCCTTTACTTTTTGGAAAATATCATCATCAACAAATCTTTTTCTATCAACTCGGTAGCCGGATTCCACCACTTCTTGAATATAGCCGGCAGCCATTGCTCGATTAGAGAATAATCTTTTCGAAAGTTGCTCAAAATCCAATCCTTGATTTATTAATTTCAGCGTATCTTGGGCTACTTTGGATAACTTCTGCTCTTTTGGAGCATTTTTTAGTTTTGATATTTCGGTTAAGAATAATTTTGAAAATTTCTGAACAAATACTTGACTAATACCGCTGATTCTACGAAGTTGGGTTTCAGTGTCCGGCATTGTTTCGGCAATTTTTCTTAAAGATACATCGCTAATAATACCGCGTGGCACCACTCCGGCTCGCTCAGCAATATCTCTTCTAAGAACAACTAATTTGTTGAATACAGTGGTTGTATCTGCCCTTTCCATATATTTAAATGGTTGTGGCGATGATGATGTTTCCTCTGTTGGCTCCGGCTCGGGAATAACAAGCACTTTATTGTTATTGAAATTACGTTCAATTTTCTTTTCAGTAACTAATTTTGATACTTCAAACACAACGTCTGCTTTTTGTAAGCCCTTGCAAACTCCATAATATTTGCCTCGTTCGGCGCCTAATCTTTTCAAATAATTGGTACGAATTCCGCAAATATAATCTACAACAGCATTTTCTGTGAATTTATTGTGATATTCATTAACTGCAAGCATTATATGATTTCGAACAAATTCCTGCTTTGATGCTTCAAGCGAAGTCATTTTTTTCTGTGATTTGCAACTTGTGCAGTAACCGCAAGTACCTGTAAAATCATTTTCGCTGAAATACTTCAAAATATAATTACGTTTGCAATCTTTGGTTTCTGCGTATTGGAGAACTTGATTGATTTTTTTGAAAGCAAATTCTCTTCTTTTATCAAGTTTTTTATAATCAATCGGTAATTTATACCAAAACATTCTCTTCAAAGGCAATTCAAAAGACAATTCAGAATTTGGATTCTCGAATTCAATCAATCCCGAAAATTCCATTGCTTTCAAAGTTGATTCAACTGCATTATCGGAGAGAAAATGCTTTTGCTTCATTTCAGCAATATCCAAAGGTACTTCATTATGAAATACTTCCGGAGATAGCGATCTGAGAATTGCTTCAAGAACCTCTTTCTTTTCATCATTAACATTATTATAATATTCGGTTATTCTATCTTTTCCAGCTGTAAATTTTATTGTTCCGGTAGTTGTTATTCTATTTCTTTTCAGAACACCAGCTTTTTCGAAGAGATTCATTACAGCAACAACGATTTTTGCATTTATTCCTGTTTCGTTAGAAATCAAAATAGGATTCAGAATATGCTTGCCCTCGAGAATTTCGCCTTTTTGAATATCATTTGAATCATAAATGAAATTATATACTTTTTCGATACTTTCATTATTTGGATAAGTAGAGTTGATGAAAAATTCTTGCAATTGAGTATCAGTTGAATGATACAAAAGATAACAGTTTGAATTTTTGCCATCTCTTCCTGCTCTTCCTGCCTCCTGATAATACGCTTCAAGCGATGCCGGCAAATCAACATGAATTACATTACGAACATCCGGCTTATCAATGCCCATTCCAAAAGCATTTGTAGCAACAATAATTTTTGTTTTATCTTTAATAAATCTATCTTGCACAGCAGTTCTCACTAAGGCATTCATACCGGCATGATAGGGCTCAATTTTGAATTTGAAATCTCTAAGCGCTTCTGCAAAAAATTCTACTCGCTTTCTGGAGCCGCAATAAATAATTGTGGAGCCGCTTTTGCTATCCTTGATAATTTCAACAATTCTTTCCACTTTTTTGTCTGTTTTTTCGCATTGGTAACGCAAATTCGGTCGGTCGAATCCACGAATAAATCTTGAGCATTCCTTTATACCGAGGGAATTAACAATGTCATCTTGAACATCAGGAGTGGCAGTGGCAGTTAATGCAATCACCGGCAAATTTGGAATTACTTTCAAAGATTCAGCAATCTGAAGATATGAAGGACGGAAATCGTGCCCCCATTCTGAAATACAATGCGCCTCATCAACTGCAATAAATGATATTTTGATATTTTTTAGCAAATCTATAAAAAGTTTGCTCTCCAATCTTTCCGGAGCAACATAAATAAGTTTATATTCTCCTTTTGCTGCAGATGAAAGG
>JANJUO010000096.1 GCA_024710535.1 bacterium | reverse complement strand
GGCAGAGTAAATGTAGATAGTTTTGATGGAATTATCGTTGCAATTTTGGGAAAATCTTATTTTGTTAAGATTGAAAATTCTGAGATGGTTGATGCCGCTGTTTCCGGCTCGGTAGTTTCGCCACATAAACATAAAAACGTTGCCGTTGTTGGCGATAAAGTTTCCCTCATTGTTGATAACAAGCATAAGTCCGAAACAGGTCTTGCAACAGGATTGATTATTGAAATCAAAGAGAGAAAATCATATTTGGCTCGAAGAGCAGCAGGTAAGGCAAATCGAGAGCATATTCTTGCGGCTAATGCCGATTATTTGGCGGTGATGGTGTCGGTTTCGAATCCAAATTATAACAAAAAACTAATAGATAGAATGATTGTTGCCGGAGATTTGGGAGAACTTGATGTTTTTTTGATTATCAATAAAATTGATGAGATTGATAATATCGATGAAGTCGAGGAGGATTTGGCAATTTACAAAAAATTAGGAATAAAAATATTCTTCATTAGTTGCCAAGAAAATATTGGGATTGATGTATTGCTGGACTTTATGAAAAACAACACAGTTATTCTGAGTGGTCAATCAGGTGTTGGCAAATCTTCTCTCATTAATGCGCTTATTGGTGATAGTGTTCAGCAAGTGAATATTGTAAGCGAGAGAACACAAAAAGGACAGCATACAACAAGTTTTGTGAAAATGTTCGAAATTGAAAATAATATCAAAATCATTGATACGCCCGGTATTCGAGAATTTGGAATTTATGGAATTGAAAAAACAGAACTTTGCTATTTTTTCAAAGAATTCGAAGATTATTATCGAAATTGCAAGTATTTACCTTGCACACATACTCATGAGCCGGATTGTGAGGTTATAAATGCAGTTGAGAAAGGCGAAATTTTATTCGACAGATACGAAAGTTATGTTAATTTACTTGAATCTTTAGAAGAAATTTAATTTGTCTTGTGAATTTTTTTTATTAATTTGATAATTGTTTGATAACTAAATTTGAAATAAATTATGAAAAAATTATTTTTAATATTTGTAATGATTTTTAGTGCTGTTTCGTTTGCATTGAGCACAGAAAAAGATAATCAGATTGCTGACCAGAAAAGAGCTTTGGATATGTTTAAACGATTAAAAGAATCTGCTCATCCATCAATGATTGATGATTATAAAACTTATCCGAATTATTTTTTGAGTAATTCCAATTCGCTTCCTTATTTTCTAAATTCCAATACAATTGTGGACGAAGGTCCAGGATTAGCAGGAAGAAGTCAGAACGAATCATCTATTGCAGTTAATCCCAGAAATCCAAAAAATTTGATTGCATCAGCTGTTGATTATAGAGATAATTCTTCCACTTGGGTGTATGTTTCTGATGATGGTGGAAAAAGTTGGCGAAATGTAAATCTCAAAAAGCCGTTCACCGGCTGGGCGTCAACAAATGATCCATCCGTTTATTTTTCAAATGATGGAACCGGATACCTTGTTTATGGCGGTTTTGGTAGTGTGCAAAATACTCCTGCCGGCTTAGTTGGCGAGAATGGTGTTTTTATGTCAAGAACAACTGATGAAGGCAAGACTTGGGAGACACATTTGCCTGTAATTTTGCATCGTGGAGCAATGACTTTGGATTCTGCTTTTGAAGATAAATATTATATTCAGGTGGATAATTCAACGAAATCTCCTTACGAAGGTCATTTATATGTGCCTTGGAAACGCGTTACACCAAGAGATTCTGCCACTCAAATTGTTATTTCAAAATCTACAGACAAAGGAAATTCATGGAGTTCTCCAATTCCATTAAGTCCACGCTTGTCAGGCAGTTCGGAAGATACAACATTTGGACAGAGTTTTCCGCTTGCTACCACAGGACCAAACGGTGAGGTATATGTGGTTTGGAATAATGGTATTGCTCACGGAGTTGGATTTGCAAAATCAATGGACGGTGGCAAATCATATTCAGCACCTCGAATTATCCATAATTATAATATTTTTGGCGAAACAATAATCATTCCAGGACAAGGCTACCGTCATTCTGTGAAAAAGCAGGTTCGTGCAGAGGCATATCCTGTAGTGGTTTGCGATATTACCGGCGGGAAAAACAATGGCAATATCTACTTATGTTGGGCGGCTGATAATTATCCGAATATTTATTTCTCTCGCTCTACCGATAAAGGAGAAAATTGGAGCAAACCGATTATTGTTCATTCAGATACTACTAATGACCAATTCTGGCCCTGGCTATCGATTGATCCAAAGAATGGCGACTTGGCAATTATGTATTTAGATAGCCGAAATGATGTTGATAATATTATGGTGGAATGTTATGTAAGTTATTCTAATGATGGTGGCTTAACTTGGATTGATCGTCAAGCGGCAGACATCAGCAGTGATTTGCGTTATAATCCATTTACTGCCGGCTCTTTTGCTGGAGATTACAATGGTTGTGCTTTTTATGATGGTGTGATTTATCCATCTTGGGTTGATATGCGATTCTCCAAGTATGATATTCAAGATAGCGATGTATTTACTGCAATTATAAATACTCGAGCTCCAGCTCCTCCGGATGATTTTATTGCCCATGTTTCTAAAGATAATTATAAAAATGTGGAATTAAATTGGAAAAATCCTACAGAATCTTCTTTTGGGAAAATTTTGAAAGATGAAGATTATTTTATAATATTGAAACGAGATGATGAAATAATTGGTAATTTTGCAGGTGGAACTGTTCCAAAATTTATTGACGAAAATGCTGTTCCATTCTCAGAAAACAGATATTTTCTATATTCTTATTTTGGCTCAGACACAAGTGCGCCAAGAAAATTATCAGTTTATCCCGGCGGCTCCGAAAAGCCAAATCCACCTTCATTTATTGATTTGGATACATTTTATGATGTAGATTTTTTGAAATTTAAAATTCAATTACCAAGTTTAAGAACAGATAAAATCACTCCGTTAAGTAATTTGAGAAAATTGAATCTTTATGCAGATGGCAATTTTGTAAAAAGTTTTGATTTGAATCAAAATGATACCGGCAAGCAAATCGAATTGGATTTAGAAAATTTGAATTTAAAAAAAGGATATTATGATTTCCAATTTACTGTGAGCGATTATTTTGAAAATATTGATAAATCAACCGAAAGCAACTTATCGAATTCAATTAACAAATATTATGGTGATTATGGACCGATTTTTGACAATTTTGAAGAAAATAAATACAAACATAGAATTAGAGGCAATTGGGCTTTGAGCAATAAGTTCAGTTATAGTGGAAATAATTCAATTACCGAATCACCTATTGGCGACTATAAGGGCGTTCAACGTGATACATTGTTAATTGTGCCAACAGGACATTTTCTTAAATTTAGTTTCTATCATGCGGCAATCACCCACAAAGATGATTCTTGCTTTGTTGAAATAAGTTATGATAATATGAAATCTTGGAAAAAATTAGCTGGATATAACGGATTAACCTATCCTGAATGGAGCAATGATTTGTTAAATGAAAAAGATTGGAAATATGAAGAATTTTGGATGGAAAATTCGAGCAAAATCTTTGTTAGATTTATATTCCGATCCAATCCAATCAATCACGATGATGGCTGGTATATTGATGACATTGTGATTGATGGCATCAATTCAGTTGATGAAAATTCAAATCAAGTGAAATTATATCCAAATCCTGCAACAGATTATTTATCCCTGGTTGATGAAAATTCAGAGATTGAATCTTTGAAATTACTATCTTCAATTGGAAAAATTGAAATAGAATTACAAAATCTTAATAATGACAAGCAAGTTTTTATTGACATAAAACAATTGAATCCGGGAGTTTATTTTATTGAAACAACAAATAAAATCGGCTTGCGAAAATTGATTAAATTTATTAAAATCAAGTAAATAATGACTAATTTAGATAAATATCGCTCTCTTTTCGAGTATAATTCAGATGCAATTGCAATTGTTGACACAAATGACCATGTGCTTGAAATTAATCAAACTTTTGAGGATATGTTTGGATTTGATGTAAGTGAATTAAATAGCCCCTATTGCAGTTTTCACTTGGGATTTGATGAGGGGTTATTTAATTCATGGGTACATAAATGCAGAAAAAACCAAAGAATAGCAAATTATAAAACTAAAAGACGAAATATCAATGGACTTGTGATAGATGTAAGTATTACCGTTTCACCTTTGTATGATGATGAAAATAAGCTGTTTGCTTTGGCTTTGAATTATAGAGATATTTCAGATTTACTAATCAATAATAGTAAACTTCATTATCAAGATTTCATTTTCAAGAATCTGAAAGATGCTATAATTACAACAGATAATGATTTGTTGATACATACTTGGAGCTATGGCGCAGAGGAATTATATCAATGGAAGAGTTTTGAAGTTGTGGGCAAGCATGTAGATGAACTTCTGAAAACTTCTTTTTGCGACCAATCTATCTATGAAGCACAGGAGGAATTGCTTAGAAATGGAGTTTGGAATGGCGATTTGAAGCAGGAGAAAAAATCTGGAGAAATTATTTTTGTTAATGCAACTGTTACTTGGCTAAAAGATGAGCATAATAAAATCATTGGCGGTATTTCACTTAATCGCGATATAACAAGGATAAAATTATCAGATCAATTATTGATTAATTCAGAACTCGAAAAAACCACAATTCTCGATAATCAGGATTTCAACGTAGTTCTGCAGGATAAAGAACACAAAATTTTATGGGTAAATCAAACAGCGGCAAACACAGCCAATAAATTAAAAAGCGAGTTAATTGGTCAGAAATGTCATGAAGCATTAGGTTTTATAGATTGTAAAGAGCATACCTGTCCAGTAAAATTAGCGGTTGAAACCGGTAAGCCACAGGTTCAGGAAATTTATTTTGATAATGGCGAATATTGGCGAATCAAAGGTGTTCCGATATACAATAGCGATGATATTCTTGAGCATGTTATTGAAATTTCAGAAAATATAACCGAAAAAAAAGTTGCTGAAATCAAAATTAAAGAGAGCGAAGAGAAGTATCGTTCTTTGGTGGAAAATGCACCGGTTGGAATTAGTATTACCAAGAAGAATAATTTGATTTTTGCCAATAAAAAAATGCTTGAAATTTATGGCTTTGATACCTTTGAACAATTAGCAAAAACTCAAAGAATTAGTTTTGTTCATCCAGAAGATTTGGAGATGAAAGTAAAAAAACAATTAATACATCAGCAAAATCCAAGTACTGAATTTACTGTGAAATTTCGAATTATCAATAATAAAAATGAAATAAAACATTTGCTGATGACAACAACGGAGATTCACATCAATTCTGAAGTTTATTCTCAAAATGTCTTTGTGGATAAAACAGAATTGATTGAATTGAAAATGAATTATAAAGCACTTTCTGAGCAGTCATCTTTGCAAAATGAAAAGAACAAAATTATTGATGAATTCAAAAAATTGTTTGTTGACATTAATTCACAATTTAATGTTTCGGAAGATATTAACAAAAGATTCGAAGAATTATTCAAAAAATATCATCAACCAGATAAAGATTGGCAAGTTACCAAATCAGGATTTGAGCATCTGCATAAAAACTTTTATTCAAAATTATTAGGTCGTCATCCGGCTCTTACACAAAATGAAGTAAGACATATTACTTATATGAAAATGAATTATTCCACAAAAGAAATTGCAAGAATTTTTAGTGTGGAGCCATCAAGTATCCAAAAAGCACGTGTTCGCCTCAAGAAAAAGCTAAATTTGAGAATAGAAGATGATTTATATCTTTATATCCATGATTTCTAAAAAAATTCGAAATTTTGCAACATAATCGGAATATTTTATTCTAAAAAATTAATGTCTTACATTTGTCATAGATAAACGTCCTATCTTTGTCATATATTTCTTGCAATAATTTTTAATATTTTCTGTTTATCATTTTCAGATTGATTAATTTTGTAATTGAATTATTTTACATATAAAAATAATAATTGAATCTTAGAATTAATTATTAATGTAGTTGATATATCAGAGTTAAATATGCAGGAAGAAATTCTAAAACATATACAAAAAATTTCTAAAATCTTTCAATGGACTTTGGAATTGCCAATAGGCAATTTCAAAATCGACGAAGATTTTGCTGAATTTTTAGGATTTGATATATCTTATTTTAATAATTATGATGATTTTTTGAATTTGATTCATATTGATGATCTTGGTTTTGTCAAGAATGAATTGAAATATACGATTGCGAGTAATATTGATAAATATGAAATTGAATTTAGATTAAAAAATTCGCTTGGTAGATTTCTTTGGTTTTCAGAAACAGTATTTGTAAATAGAATTGATGAAAATCAATTAGAAATTGTTTCTGTTGTGAAGGAAATCACAGATACAAAAACAATTTATACAGAATTCGAAAAATATCGTAGATATCTTGAGAATATCATAAACTCTTCGAAAGATATGATTTACTTCAAGGATGAAAAATTATGTTACTTATTTGTAAATGATAATTTTGCAAAGTTTGTAGGAAAAGACTACAGCGAAATAATTGGAGTTTCAGATTACAAATTATTTGATAGTCCAGAAAATGCAATAAAAAATTTCCAAAGTGATACCGATATTATTGGCTATAATTCTATTCGTGAATTAGAGGTAATAATTAATGATACAAAATTTGAGGCAAGGAAATTTCCTTTGGATTTAGGTAATGGTAGAATTGGTGTTGGTGCCATTTTAATTAAAAAAAACGAACCTGTTAGCTCGGCACTACAAAGAAACACATTACACTTTGAAAATACACCGCTTGGCGCAATTGAATGGGATATGAATTTTTGTATCCAAGATTGGAATCCTGCATGCGAGAGAATATTCGGTTATACAAAAGATGAAGCGGTTGGCAAGCATGCAGATATTATTATTCCTGATGAAGCAAAGCAGCAAGTTGCAAGTGTTTGGCAGGATGTAATTTCACAAAAGGGAAGCATAAGAAGCACCATTAAACATATTACAAAAGCCGGTAACATCATTTACTGTGAGTGGTTTAATTCAATACTAACAGATGAATCCGGTAATATCTTGGGAGCTTCTTCATTAATTGAAGATATAAGCGAAAGAATAAAAAATGAATCAATTATCAAGGAGAGCGAGCAAAAATATAAATCGATTTTCGAATCATTTATAGATATTTATTATAGAGTTGATTTAGATGGTATAATAACTACAATCAGCCCGTCAGTCGAAGCAATCACAGGGTATCAACAGGATGAGTTAATTGGTAGAAAGGTTGAAGAGCTTTATTTACACGAAGAGGATAGGCGTATTTTTTTGGAAGAACTATTCAAAAAGGGATATGTGAATGAATATGAATTGCCGTTTAAGGTGATTAATTCCAGAATTAAATACGGGAGCATAAATGCAAGGTTAATTAAGAACTCGAAAGGAGATATTGCAGGTGTAGAAGGTGTAATTAGAGATATTACAGAGCGGAAAAAAATGGAAGAATCTTTAATAAAGCAATTGAGATACTCTAAAGCATTGAATCGACTGATGGAACTGGTTAATTCTTCTGATATTACAGAAGAAATTCTGCCTTTGGCTACTCAAATAATTGGCGAGACTCTCAATGTTGATAGATCTTTGATTTATCAAGTTAAGTTAGATATTGGATTGATGATTGGTCTATCGGAGTGGAAAAATCCATTTAATAAAAATGTGGAATCTACAATCAATAACTATAATACCAATTTGTTTAGTAATTGTATAAGAAGTTTTCTTCGAAACAAAAAACTTGAAGTTAGTTCGATTTCACAACCAAATCCTCTTTTAATTGCAGACAATATGGTGGGAATAATTCATCATAAAATGGCTACAAAGAGTGGCATCTGGGTGCCATTTGCATTTTCTGAAAATCAATTTTATCTATTTATTTTTAATCAAATTAGTTTTGAAAGAGATTGGGATGATAATGAATTTGAATTTATTGATTCATTCACCAAGCAAATTAGCATCGCTTTTCAAAAAGATACTCTTTTGAAAGAAAAATATCTGATTGAGTTTGCTATGAGAGGTCAGGAGGAAAGATACCAACTTCTTGCAAAGCATTCATCGGATATCATCGCTCTTTATGATTATAACAATAATCTTGAATTTGTAAATCCGGCTGTTGAGTATATTTTGGGATACACCCCTGAAGAGTATATGAAAATCAATATTATGGATTTAGTTCATCCAGAAGATAGGGATAATCTTATAGCTCAAATCCATGAGTATATTGCAAAAAAATCAAAAATACATATAGATACAGTTAGAATGAAGTATAAAAATGGTGATTATATCTGGATAGAAACCAATTCAACACACTATTTTGATAATAATGGAAATATTGTTGAGAGCATTTTAATCAGTCGTGATGTTTCTCAAAGAAAAGAATATGAAAAGACGATTTTGGAATTGAATCAAACTTTGGAATTAAAAGTACAGCAACGTACTACAGAATTACAAAATGCAATTGAAGAGTTAAAACAATCTCATTCAGAACTCATTATTCTAAACAAAAAAATTACAGAAGACTCAAACAAGATTCACGATTTGAATGAGGAGTTATCGAATTCACAACATGAATTGAAAAAATTAAATGATGAATTAGAAATTAGAAT